>CAZZDT010000126.1:0-7696 GCA_964652435.1 uncultured Bdellovibrionales bacterium | reverse complement strand
GGCACCGGCTTGCGTAGACCGATACAGACGAATGCGGTCGAGGGGAAGGCTTGTTCCTAGATCGATGCTTACGTGTTCATCGGCTTCAGCCTGAGAACTGGTGATTCGCCAATCGGTCGTGGGAACACCGTCGATGATGTTATTGGCCCCGCTTAATCCAGATAAGGAAGTACTGGCTGAAGCGAGTGTGGTGTCAGATGCTTGGTAAGCCACTACGGGCCAGGCAACTAAGTCATCCAGTGTAGCGGGCGGAGTTGTATCAATAGCACTCTGCGGGATTGCATTGACCACGTTGGAGATACTTCCAGCGAGCCCGTGTACATCAATGCCTTTCACAGCAAAATAATGCACCTGGTTTTCAGTGAGGCCGGAAACCGAAATCTGCATTTGACCGTTGTCCGCTACTTGAACCAGGTCTGTAGCCTGATTGGCTTGGTAGAAACTGCCGGCGGTGATGGGTGAAGTACTGAATCGAACGTCGTAGCTGCTGGCTAGACCGCTGGTTCCATTTTGCCCGGTTGGACTGAACCCTAACTGTACGGTGCTGGGGGTCGTCGAAAGAACTGCCAAGTCATTGATTGGCGCAGGTGGCATAAGCCGAGTACTGGCGGTAGCTATATTGGATAAACCTGAAATGTTTCCGGCTGCATCCACTGCACTTATTTGAAAATGGTAGGTGGTTTCAGGTTCAAGCTCTGGTGTGATGATGTCTTCGAGTAGTCCTGATTCCAAAGGTGAATGGGTAAGGTCCATGAGGCTGGCGTCTACCAAGTTCTCACCATTTCTGCCGTTGGAGTAATAGACTCGGTAGTGATCGGCGTGGCCGCGTCCAGGGTCGTCTCCAGGAGCAGTGAAACGCAGTCTAATACGTGCGCCTTCTTCGGATACGCCTCTGGCCCTTATCTCGGCAAGTCCGGTGTAGAAGAGACCTGATTCGTGCTGATGACTCTGAGTGACTTTAAGTCGTACGTAACGCGCAGGCCGCGGCTCAAAGGAGATTTGTTGCCATTGGTTGGCAACACCGGTCACGTTTCGACCAAATCCCACCGCCGAAAACGAAATACCATCAGAGGAAACCTCGATGTCAAAATCCACGGGGAAGAAGTCGGGATAGATCTCGGACGGAAGCAGTTCAATTTGTTCAAGCTGAGTCATTTCGGCCAACTGTAGGACCAGGAACTGCTCGTCATTGGATTGGCTTGGTGGAACGAACCATGCGGTACTCGGGTCACCGTCGGCGGCGTGGTCTGCTGCCCAATAGTCAGAGACTTCGCCGGATGAATTGAGGACAGTAGCCTCTTGAATGGCACCTTCAAAACTGCTGGCAACTAAATCGATGATAGAAGCCGGTGGAGTAGCATCAACGGCTTCTATATTGATTTCCGCACTGGGCACGCTTTTTTGCCCCCGTTCTCCAACTGCTTGAATGCTCATAAAATATTGTGCGCCATGGAGCAGTCCGGTGATTTCGGTACTGAACTCTGAGGCATCAATGCTCACGGAGTCGGTGTAGTTTCCTGATGTTGTTCCCCAACTGATAAGAAATTGAGCTGGTTCGGTTTCTGATTCGGGCTGGGTCCAGCTCAGATTGATATTACGACTTACCCCGGCTTCACCTATGAAATTTTCGGGCGTGGCTGGTGGGGGAATGTGTTCGTTGATCATCCGGAAAACATTCAGTCTGGTTCCGGTCACGGTCTTACCTGCGAGCTCTCCCGTGGCATCTCCGGACTCCAGCAGTGCCTGTCTAAGCTCTGTAACTGTTACGTCAGGATACATCGATAGAAAGAGGGCTGCCGCGCCGGCAACATGGGGAGATGCCATGGATGTCCCGGACATATAGGCGTAGGCACCACTGGGCATGGTGCTGAGAATGTTGTGGCCAGGAGCGCCAATGTCTACTGAGGTCGCGCCGTAGTTCGAGCCACCGCTCCAGCCGTGACGTCCATCGCACAATTCGTGCTGTCCCGAATTGCTATTGTAGGCCAGTGCTGCCACGCTGATGACGCTTTCAAGATCAACATTACTTGGGTTGTGATTATAAACGTCTGTGTCCACTCCATCGTTTCCTGATGCAGCGATAAACATGCCGCCTTGGTTTTCAAAGCTTTGCATGGCCGAAATGAGAGAGCCGGGAGCATAGTAATAAGCACCAAGACTGGCATTGAGAACTTGGGCACCGTTGTTTGCGGCATATTTGATGGCATTGATCATATCGACCAATGTTGCTCTTGGCCCATTCGATGTGTTGTGGAAGACATTGAGGGCCATGATTTGAACTTGCCAATTGACGCCTACAACTCCAGTGTTGTTGTTGCCAACGGCGCCGATGGTGCCCGATACGTGAGTTCCATGTCCGTGGATATCCATCGGATCGTTGCCCGCGGTGCCGGTTGCGGCATCAAAGTGCCACCCAAGTACATCATCGACAAAGCCATTGGCGTCATCGTCAATACCGTTTCCGGGAATCTCAGATGTGTTGGACCACATGTTGTCCGCAAGGTCGATGTGATTGTAATCCACGCCGGTATCCATAACTGCAACAACAATATCTCGAGAGCCAGTAGTAAGGTTCCATGCTTCAGGGCCGTGCAAGGAATTCATGCCCCAGAGATAATTCCAGCGTGAGTCATTGGGCTCTCTGGTTAGGGGCATCAAGTAGTTTTTATCGACCGATTCTGCGACACCGCTTTCTAGGAGGGCGGTCATTGCTTCGTTGGCGTTGATATTTCCAGGTAGCTGCAAATGGATATAGCCCAGCTCAATACTCAAGGGGCTTTCCTCGGAAATGACACTGGCTCCCAAGGAGTCGTAGACCGCTTGTCGTGCTTCTTCTGTAGCTTCTGACGATGGCATGAAGATAACCTCATGAGCGAGGTAGGATGTGCCATTTTCATCAATAAGAGTTGCACTGCCATCGCGGTTGTAATCTTCGATGTCGCTGCACCCGTAAAGGGCTGTCAGTGCAATGAGGAGGACTTTTTGTTTTGTTATTCGGCGTACCATATTGCTGTCTCTTCAAGAGGTTACGTGCCGAGTATATCAACCTCAGGTGCTAAAAGTGCCATGAAAAACGGACTTGGCTCAGAGTGAGAGATCAGGACGATTGCCGATGTAGACAGGTGTGGGGAAGTGTTAACCAGTGTCTCGGCTAAGTACCTGTTATTGGGTTTGAAAGGGGTCGGAGTAAGCGGGGTTGGTGAGAAAGGTCTCGTCGGTTAATGTTGTAAGAAAGCTGAGTAGGTCCGTTATTTCTTCTTCACTGATGATAAAACCCGGCACGAACTCGCTTTTATAGGGGTTTTCGGAGCCCACGCCGGCATATTCACCTTCAGTGATTGTTCGGCCTCCAGCGGCGTAGTGCGCGATGACCTCACGAAGTGTTTCGATGCTTCCATCGTGCATATATGGCGCCGTTTGGTTGATATTCCGAAGTGTCGGCGCTTTGAATCGGCCCATATCCAAAGGGTCACCGGTGAGGCTGTAGATACCCTGATTGGGATGCGGATAAGCGCCCTCGCCATCGATGTTGTAAAGCCCTGTGTTGTGAAATGCGACTTCATCGAACGGTGTGGATTCGTGAGTAAGACTATCGGATAGATTGAAACCTCCATGGCAATGAAAGCACTCAAGTCGTTCCGATAAAAACAGTCCCAAACCTCTTTTGGCTGAATCTGAAAGTGCGTCAGGGTTACCATTCATGTAATCGTCAAAGGGCGTGTTGTAAGAGAGTAGGTTACGTTGAAACGATGCCAGAGCCTTGGTTAAGTTCGATATAGAATAGGGCTCATCATCATCAGGAAATGCGTCCACAAACATCTCCGCATACATCGGGTCTGTGGAAATCAGTGCGATGATTCTATCCTCCAATCCACTCATCCCCATTTCGATTGGGTCTTCGGCGAATAGAGGATTTAAAGCGTGGTCCTCAAGGCGGTCCAGTAGGTGGTTGGCCCAGGTGAGTCGAGAGGAGTAGGCAATATTGGCAAGGCTCATCGAGCCCCTTGGGGTAACATCTCCGGTGGTCCCGTCTGACTTTGCTTTACCGTCGGTGAAGGCAAGGCTCTGGATATGGCAGGTGGCGCACGACATTTCGTTGTTCACCGATAGCCGCGTGTCGTAAAACAGGTAACGCCCAAGGTCGACTTTTGCTTGGGTCATGGGATTGTCTTCTGGCACGCTGGGGACGGGGAAATGTTCGGGGAGGGTCCATTCCCATTCTGGTACAGTTTCGGCGGTGCAGCCAGCACCAGCTAAGAGGAAAACAAGGATGAATCTTTTCATGGGCCAACTCTAAAGAAGTTGGCCACGGACTCAGGTTCTCCTGTTGTTAGGTTGAGCCCCATGTTGTCAAAAAGTGAGTTACAGTCGGCGTCGTTGGCAATGGACATGCAGCCGCTTAACGTATCTTCCGTGTTGGTTGATACATCTGTTCCCTGAAACAATGTTTGAGCGTCGATGATGATAACATCGTTTCGGGGGTTAAAATTTTGAACTGCGACCTCAGCGCGATTGGCTTGAGCGCATCCGCTGATGTTACCGATGGTTCCCTCACAACCTGTACTGCCGAGATGGAAAATAAAATTGTAGTCCTCTGACGTAACGTCGGCTCTTAAAAACTTGAAGCCGCCTTGCCAACCCCAGCTCATGTTACTGAAGGTGAGCGGCGGCTCAGCCGTTGCTGTGTTCACGTGGTTATCTTCAAAAGGAACGCCAATGGTGAATCGAATCTCCGAAAAAACTTGGTCGGCTACTGTGCCGGATAGTGTCGTGTGCATTTGTTCTGAACCATTCCGGCAAGTTCCTTTCCCGTTTTCGAAATCCAATAGGGCCAAGTGCTCTTGTTGCCAGATTCCATCTTCATCGAGTGAAACGGGATACTCGTCACCGGTTTGTGAAACGAGTCGGATGTTGTGCACGTAGAAACGAAAATCTGTGAAGGAGAGAGTGGTATTGGCTGTCCCTTGGTTTTCGTAAATGGCTTCACAATCGAGGGGTTGATCTCCCACCATGGCTTGAAATTGAATCTCTACGGGCACACCCGGCTCACTGCAGCCGGCCACGGAGATAGCAGCGAGGGCAAACACTATAAGTCGTGGGCTGAGTTTCATTCGAGTTCCTTGCATAAAGTTGCACTTTGCTCTTTATCCATTGGCGCCATGAAGACAAATGGTAGTCCAATTTTTTGGTGACGTGCTTTTAAACTACAATTTGCTTAAGAATTCCTCAATCTTTCCTGATATTTTCGATGGAGGAATTTTGGAACCGTACCGAATGACTTCACTCAAATCCGGGGCTACCAAAAACTTGGTGAAATTCCACTTCACGGCTTTTGTTCCCAGAAAGCCAGGGGCCTGCTTTTTGAGCCATTGAAAGATGGGGTGGGTCTTGCCACCATTGACGTGAACCTTTTCAAAGATGGGGAAGGTAACCCCGTAGTTGATTTGGCAAAATTCCTGAATCTCACCGTGACTACCGCTCTCTTGTTTCCCGAATTGATTGCAGGGAAATCCCAGTACCGCGAGCCCCGAATCCGAGAATTTTTGATGCAGTTTTTCAAGTCCTGCATATTGAGGGGTAAAGCCGCAGTGACTTGCTGTATTGACGATGAGTAGAACCTTGCCCTTGTAAGGTTCTAGAGTAGTGGGTTCGCCGCGAATGGTTTTGGTGGGTGTACTGAAGAGAACGTCAGTCATCAGTTGTCCTGTTGGTTAAATGGGTTTCAGGTGCTTTTGGGTCATTTGGTGGGTCATTAATTCCAATTCAAGTACAAATTAAGATCGTATAGTCAGCCTTTAGAATATTATGAACCTCAGGCTTTTACTGAATGGTTATAAGTACATAGGGATATACTCCTCCTGGTCCATTCAGAGCGCTATCTGGTCGTAATGCTTATATTTATAATCACTCTATCATTGTTTTATCTTTTCATTGAATTGAAATCTTTGCGATTGAAATCTCCGTAGATGAGTCCCTTCTTAGCTTGGTGATTTGTTGAAATGTACTTTGCCTACATGGACCTACATCAGAATAGAGTGTGGGTTCGTGAGAACGAACCGGTTGTTCCCTTGGCAGATCTGATCTGGCTGGTAAGGTATTTCACTCACATGATGGAGGTAAGAATGCGCCGTAGTCTGGTTTTCGGTTTCTCTCTTTTGAGTTTGGTTTTTGGTCTGGCCGCCTGTGGCGAGGCCGAGTTGGTAGATGGTTCAGAGCCAAATTCTGGAACTGCCGATGATACGTCATCATCGGAACCGGCAACTCCGATTTCAGATGTGGCACCCGTGGCCAGTGGATTAAGCATTTCAAAGATTACCGTGATGCAAACTGTGAACATTGCCATCATGGAAAACCAACGAGACATCCCGACTCGAACGGCACCAGTCGTCGCGGGTAAAGACGCAATCATGCGCGTTTACGTGTCCCCGGACTCAAACTTCCAAGCACGTACCATCGTTGCTCGTCTCTCACTTCAAACTGCGGGAATGGATATTCCGGATGAAGAAATTTCGATGCAGGTAACAGGCTCTTCCAGCGACAGCGCTGGTGGCAGTACTTTTAACTTCATGCTCGATTCAGGTGTATTGACTGGCAGCTTGAACTACTCCGTTGAGCTTTTTGAAGCCAGCGCCGACGCTGACTATGGTGCACCTCATGTGAATGCACGTTGGCCAGCGGATGGTAAGACCCGTGTAGCGGAGCAAAACCCACAAACGCTTAAGATAGTTGTGGTGCCTATCGCTTATGGTGCGGACGGCTCGGGTCGTGAGCCGGACACCAGCGCATCTCAGGTTGAGATCTACTACGATATGTTCCAAGCGCTTTATCCTACCAGCAACCTCGACTTGACGGTTCGCGCAGCGGTGAGCTGGCCAAACGAAGTGAGCGCATACGGGCAGGGTTGGACTGACTTGCTAAGCGGTATTCAAAACTTACGCTATCAGGATAATGCGGACGACCAGACATATTACTACGGCGTATTTGCGCCAGCCAGCAGCTACTACAACTACTGCAACCGTGGTTGTGTCGCCGGTATGAGTGCTTTGGTGACTGATTATCGATACGCTTCCATGAGAACAAGCATCGGCCTTGGCTTCTCTGGTGTTGAAGCGGCAAACACAATGGTTCACGAAGTTGGGCACGCCCACGGCCGTGAGCACGCACCTTGTGGTTTAGGCGGTCAGTCTTCGGACAACGGCTACCCGAACAACAATGCGAACTTGGACCAGTGGGGCTTCGATATGAGAAGCACCAACTTGCTACAGCCAAACGCGCACAAAGATATGATGAGCTACTGCTCGCCAATCTGGATCAGTGCTTACACGTACAACGGTCTCTACACGCGTATGAAAAACGTGAACAGCATGTCTTATATGGTGAACGCTGAAGAAGTACTGGAAGAGAGCCAGCGCGGTTCAGATGCATGGATGTCAGTGACTGTGGGCCTTGAAGGTGAAGTGAACTGGGGATACCCAATCGCTGCTCCAAGCGTTCCAGACCTTCAAGTTGAAACGAAAAGCGCGTACCTGATCGGTGAAGACGGTCGGCGTGCTGGAAAAGTGGAAGGCTTGTTCACGTCATTAGGAAATGGTGTGGGTGGAATCTTCTCCTTCCCACCTGTTGCTGATGCAGGCGTCAAAGGTATTGAGTTTGAGAAAACGATGTTGAATTTCGAAGATGCTCCACAGGCAGCATT
>CAZZDT010000125.1:0-7697 GCA_964652435.1 uncultured Bdellovibrionales bacterium | reverse complement strand
TCGGTAAAAGCACATGCCGAAGAGAAACTTGGTAAGTCTTTAATGAAGATTTTCGACCGGCCCGCCGCAAAGATTGAAATTGATCTAGGATTTCTTGGAGACAATAGGGGAGAAGACACGCACGAATGCCACGTATCGGTATTCATGCCGCATGGGCGGCCAATCAATATTAGAGAAGTCGATGATAATATCTATAAGGCAATTGACCTTGCCCGTGACCGTCTCATTGAGCAGGTCAAGCGCGAACAAGGCCGTAAGCGCCACACAAGCCGTACACGTAAAGAAGCGGCGCAAATGCGAGACCAAATGGCACGCAGCCAAATGACTGTGGAGCGGGAACCCTGGGAAGACGAAGTTCAGGAATACGAGCTCTCGCTTTAACGTGGAGATATGAGTAAATTCACCTCGTGATGGGTGAAACAAAATCATTGAATAAAGAACGTTATCTTATTCTTGGAGCGGGCCTGGCCGGGTTGTCCTGTGGACATCACCTGCCGGGCCCCTCTTGTATTCTGGAGAAAGAAAAGGTCCCGGGAGGCCTCGCACGATCTTTCGAGCGCAAAGGGTTTACATCGGACTTCACAGGCCACTGGCTTCATATGCGAGATCCTGAGATTCGAACGTGGATCGAAAACCTGATGGGCGAGGAGCTCATCACCGTTGAGCGCAGTGCATCCATATACTCCCACGGCATTCACACGCCCTATCCTTTTCAAGCCAATACCTATGGGCTCCCCCATGAAGTGGTTGCAGATTGTCTGCTCGGCTTTTTCCAAGCCAGAGAACAATTGGCTCGGGGCGACGCTAAACCCGTCAAAAGCTTTGAAGACTATATCCGCCAGAGAATGGGAGATGGGATCGCCGATCATTTTATGGTCCCCTACAACACCAAGATTTTTACCATTCCCCCATCCGAGATGTCCCATGAATGGTGTGAGCGGTTTGTTCCAATCCCCAAACCCGAAGACGTGGTCAAAGGCGCTCTGAGTCCCATGGGAGCCAGCCACGGCTTAGGCTACAACGCCACTTTTCAATATCCGGCATCAGGTGGCATTGGTCGTTTGCCACAACGCATCTACGAAGCCTCAAAAAGCGATATCCAACTTGGAGAAACCGCTGTCCAAATCAACTGGAAACAAAAAACCGTTGAAACAAAATCCGGCTCCATCTTTCACTACACTTTTTTGGTCTCAACCATGCCTTTGCCGGATTTAATTTTTGCCATGAAAGATGCACCTGAGCATGTAGTCCAAGCGGCGAGAAAATTACGAGCAACCAGCGTCACCTATTGGGATGTCGGCCTGGCTGGTAGGAACCCTGAGGATGCGCCTCATTGGACGTATTTTCCTGAACCAGAGTTTCCCTTCTACCGAATCGGTTCAGCCAGTGCAGCGGTTCCTCAGGTGGCTCCAGCAGACCACCGCTCCTATTATGTAGAAGTTTCTCACGCCCGTGGCACAAATTGCCCGCATTCTGCTGAAGATATTCTGCGCGGACTTAGAACGGCCAAATATTTACGGGCAGACGAAGACCCTGTCTTACTTGAAAAAACCACCATCGATTGTGCCTACGTATTGATGGACCATGCCTACGGCGATGCGCGGCAGACCATCGTAGAGTTTCTCGAAAGTATCGATATTCATTCCATCGGCCGCTACGGCTCATGGACCTACGACTCCATGGAAGGAGCCCTGGTTCAGGGTAAGGAAACAGCCAAGCTCCTAGAGCAACAGCCACCCCGCTACAATTGTGATTCATGAAAGTTGCAGCGCAAACAGAAAAAGGCTGGATACGCGGCGCCCTTCATCCCGGAGAAGACCGTGAGAAAATCATCTCGATTCTACACCATGGAAAATCACAGGTCTTAGACGGCGAGCTTGAATTAAAGGTCCACGAGCATCTCAAACAAGAACCGCGAAGTGATGTTCTCGAAAACGATATTCAAGAAAAGCTTGGAAAACTCTACCAGGGAAAGCTCAAACGTTGGGTGGTTCAGATTTCAACCAACCAAGGACCGCGAATCATCAAAATCAGCGAGAGTGCTCGCCTCAAAACAAGTCTGGCCGGCATGGTTGGGCGTTCAGTTGCTGCCCGAGAACATAAATTTCAACGTCGAGCTGAATCGCTTCAACTCGCTGCCTCCCAGACAAAGGGATTTCTAGAACTCTGGCACGGCGCCACATTGATTCGCTCCTGCCAAGTTCAAACACTCTTTGAACCGAATGCCAAAATACTGAACGACCATCTTCAGGATGCCATCGAGCAAGAAGGCCTCAAAGCCATGGGTCCACTTGCACGAGCGCTGGCTCACAGTCACCATTTGAATTTCTTTCACGGTGACCTCAAAGGCTTCCACGCGTTCATTCAACCGGAGCCCGACAGCAACGAATATACGCTTCAATGGTTAGATCTTGCCCGAGTCGGATTCAGACTGACTCGGCGGCAGCGTATTATCAACCTTTACCAAATGCTTCGTTTTGTAGTACCTGAGCGCGCAGAGGCCCGAGATGGCTTTATGCGAGCCTATTGTGAAGCCTCTGGTTGGTATGCAGATAACCCCAATAAGGCCATGACCATTGTTGGAAAATTTTTAGAACACAAACTTAAAACACACCCAAACCCATGACCTCTGCCCTCTTCCAGCGCCTCTATCTTCCACTCTTGTTGGGGTTTGTCGCGCGAATGACCTCATCATGGGTAGGTTTGGGCTTTCATGCACGAGACGACTACTATCACTTACTGGCACCTGCTCTAGCTTGGCTTGAGAACCCCGACTTTGATTGGATCAACAGCGATATGCCAGCGGCGGGAGCCCGAAGTTTTCTCCCACCGAAAATTCTCTACGGCCTTTTGCGGGGTATGCAATACCTGGGAATCAACGAGCCCGAGATGATGCTTCGAGGCCTCCACACTTGCCTTGGGCTCTACAGTTTACTCACCATTGTCTGTACCTATCTTCTGGTTGAGAAGCTGACAGATGACTCGAAAACGGTCACCATTGCCACCTGGGCCGTCGCTCTCCACTTTCTGATGCCTTATGCCGGTACCCGCCTGCTCATTGAAGCTATGGCCATGCCACCTTTGCTCTACGGAATTTATCTCGTCTCACATCTCAAAGAGAGTCAAATCGTTAAAGGCGGATTCTTCATTGCTGTGAGCTGCTGGTTCCGCTTTCAAGTGGGGGTTGCGGCCATCGGGGTAGCCGTCGCGCTTTTCTTTCTTGGCACGCAAGCCGGCAACAAATCTAAAGCCTATCGTCATGTGCTGGCCTTAGCTCTCGGTGGGGCCATAGGCGTTCTGATTCAAGGCCTCTTTGATTACGCGACCACAGAGCAATTTCTTGGCCCTGTTATCGAAAACTTTCGTTTGAACCTCAATCCCCACAGCGAACTGACTCGATCAGGAATTTTTAGCTACATTGGTTTTCTCTTGCTCTTAACCATCCCGCCATTCACCCTGGTGGTCATTAAACCTTTATGGGCTGCTATTAAAAAATATCCGCTCGTCTCATTTCCGTTCCTCCTCTTTGTTCTCGTTCACAGTTCAATCGGGCACAAAGAAGAGCGATTCATGCTGCCGATTTTTCCGCTTTTTCTGATCTTGCTTTCAATGGTCCCAAGAGTCATTGACGAGAACATAGCCTACGCTGATGGGGCGATAGGAAAGCACTTTAAGCGTTGGATAAAGCCCGTTGTAGCGCTGCATCTTGTCTTGTTGATGGCTATCTGTGTTGGGCAAAGCCAAAAGAATCTTAGAGAAAGCATGAGCTGGGTTCGTGACCATCCCGAAGTGGTCAACTTAATTTCTCTTGGGCCAGAAATTCACCGCTTTTTCCTGGAACGCAAAGGGATCAACATCCAACGCAAACGACTCTTTCATGCCGAATGGCTGCACTGGACGATGTTCGAAATGCGGGAGCGAACCCACAAAGATATCTACGTGCTCAGCTATGAACGCGACCGGGAAAAAGCTCAAACCATGTTCGTCAATGACAACTGGCAATGTGAAGTGATTTCGAAGCAAACCGGATGGTGGGCAGATCGGTTGGTTTATAAACTGAATGCCAAGCACAACGTGCGGCGTTCACCCATCCTTATTTGGCAGTGTTTTTTTAGTCGTTCCGCTTAAAAGTGATGCCCGAGTGATGCCGGAATCACCAAAACGGCGTGCAATGCTGTCACTTAAATCTTGTAACTGTTTACGCTTATCGTCGCGGGGCGCTTCAAAAAGTACCATCTGAGAACTTTTAGAAAAATCGCTCACACTCAAACCAATGAGCCGTAATGGGCGCACACTCAAATCGACCTTTTCCAAAAGCGTACAGGCAACTTCGTAAATGGTATCGGTATCACTCAATGAGTGCGGCTGCGTCTGCCGAAAAGTCTTTTGTCGAAAATCGTTGAACTTCACCTTTAAGGTAACAACCCGTCCATCGAGTCCTTTGTTGTTCAAGCGATGCGCCACTTCACGAGCATGCCGCAGTAGATATTTTTTAAGGGAATTTCGGTCATCAATGTCTTTGTCAAAAGTAGATTCAGCACCCAATGACTTCGGCGCAGACTCCGTGACCACTTCGCGCGTATCCACTCCGCGCGCTCTGGCTTGAATGTTTTCCGCATGCTGGCCCAACACGGGTTTAAGAACAGCCAACGAAGCGTTTGCGAGGGCTCCCAGGGTTTCAATACCTATGCCCCGCAAAGCTGTACTGGCAACTTTTCCCACCCCCCACATTCTTTCAACCGGCAAGGGTGCTAGGAAGCTTTCAACTTCATCGGGAAGAACCTGAACCAAACCATTGGGCTTATCCAAATCACTGGCTATCTTAGCGACCAGTTTCGAGGGGGCAATGCCTGCACTGGCTATCAGTTGCGTCTGCTCTTGAATGTCGTGTTTGATCGACTTGGCAATGGCCAACGCATCACCATAAAGTTTCTGGCTTCCTGTCACGTCGAGAAAAGCTTCGTCTATGGAAAGACCTTCAACCAAAGGCGTGTACTGACGAAAGATTGAAAAAATCTCGCGGCTTACTTCAGAATAAAATTTATGGCGCGGCGGTAAAACATGCAGATGAGGACATAGAGAAAGAGCCCGGCTCATGGGCATAGCAGACCGAATTCCAAACTTTCGTGCAGCATAGGAAGCAGCCGCCACAACACCGCGGCCACTGCGTCCCCCAACCACAAGAGGGACACCCTTCAGGTCTGGATTCTCGCGCTCTTCAACCGACGCGAAATAAGCATCCATATCGATATGGATGATCTGGCGAGCCTCGAGATTCAATTGGACCGAAAATTCCCAAACTCTAGTTCTACTTCAAAGTCTTCAGCTTTAAGAATACTAATCACCTGCTGCAAAGCATCCCGAGAGGGTGAGGTGACTCGCACTTGGTCTTTTTGAATCTGTGACTGAATCTTCTTGAGCTTTTTATCTTTAAGAAACTTCACAATCTTTTTGGCGGTGTCCGTGGGGATACCTTGCTGCAAGGTGATCTCCTGGCGCAAGGTCATTCCGCCGGCCTTCTGCGCCTCGCTGCGTTCCATGTTCTTGATGGGCACGCCACGTCGCATCAGCTTGGTTTGTAATACATCCCAAATTGCGTCCAGCTTGTATTCGTCTTCTGCAGTCAGAAGAACTTTTTCTTCACCTCGGCGAAACTCCAGAGTGTAATTGACCTTCTTAAAGTCAAACCGTTGACCCAGCTCTTTCACGGCCTGATTTACCGCGTTGTCCACTTCCTGCAGGTCGCAGCCAGTGGTGATATCAAACGATTCCTTTGCTGCCATGAGGCTCCCCTTCCCTATTCCATATCCAAGCGCTCTTTATAGAGCTCAATAATATCCCAAGCTTCTTCCAGCTGTTCTTGCACTGCCTTCTTGGCGGTACCACCGGTGGCAGTTCTACGCTCCACAGATTGCAGAGCACTTAAACCTTCTATGTCTTCTAGAGTTAAGGGTTCAAGCAGCTCGGCATCGGCCTGTTTTGCAATCTCCTTGATGGAGCACTCTTTTTCTCGCGCCGCAGTGGCAATCTTAGAAACAACTCGGTACGCACTTCGAAACGGCATGCCCCGATCAACTAAAATATCAGCCATCTCGGTCGCAAAAGTATCATCCGTTAAAGCAGCTTCCATGCGGTCACCATTGAAACGAATACCCTCAAGCGCGGCAGCAATTGCAACCAGATTGCTATGAGCAATGTATGCCGAACGCCAAACCGGCTGCTTGTCTTCCTGAAGATCTCGCTGGTAACTATGCGGCAAACCTTTGAGTAAGGTCAGCATGGAAACCACTTCGCCCAATGTTTGGGCACTGCGGCCACGTACCAACTCCGGCAAGTCTGGATTTTTCTTATTGGGCATCAAGCTGCTGCCCGTTGCTAAATCAGAACGCCATTTCACATAGCCAAATTCAGCCGAACTCCAGATCACCAGTTCTTCACACAGCCGTGAAAGATGAATCGCAACCATGGAGCAAAGAAAAACGAACTCCACTGCAAAGTCTCTATCGCCAACGGCATCGATGCTGTTCTCGCTGATGGCCTGAAAACCAAGTTCTGAGGCAAGCCATTCACGGTCGATGTTGAATGGATGACCCGCTACCGCACCACTTCCAAGGGGCAACACGGCACACCGCTCACGCAACTGTAAAAAGCGCTCAATGTCTCGGTCCAAAGGCCAAAAATAACTGAGAATCCAGTGCGACAAACGAATCGGTTGAGCACGCTGCATATGCGTGTAAGCTGGCATTAAAAGATCGATGTTCACCTCTGCCTGCGCCAGGATGCGCTCTTGAACACCAATCAATGCCTTCACGATCAAGTCGATCTTATCCATAACCGTAAGCCGAAAAGCTGTTCCCACTTGGTCATTACGACTGCGACCGGTGTGCAGTCGGCCACCAAGCTCAGGAAGTCGCCGAGTGACTTCAGCTTCAATGGCCGTATGAATGTCCTCGGCCCCTTTCGGCTTCCAATCGCCGCTGTGAAGTTCCTCGCGCATGGTGTCGAGCGTGCTTCCGAGCAGTTCTGCATCTTCTTCTGATAGAACACCGCATCTCCCGAGAGCTCGAGCATAGGCTGCACTGCCTCGCAGATCGGCATCGGCCAACGGCATGTCCTGGCGCAAGGAGTCGGAAATAACCGCCAAGGCTGGATGCATGCCTGCATCAGCTCCATCGCCCCAAAGATGATCTTGCTTATCTTGTTCTGTCTCACCCATACGAAAATCCACCTCATTCTTACGCAAAAAGAGTCAAAGATTTCTCTCTCATCGCTCTGGGGCATACAATAGCCACAGATAGATGGAAAACAACAATCGACACAGCTGGCTCAACCGATTTATTGAGGTTGTATTGCAAAAGGCAAGCTTCGTGGTCACCGCCGCGATCCTTCTGGCCCTGGCTTCCACCTATTGGATTTACCAACTCGAAATCAGCACCTCCCGTCACAACCTAGTAGCCGCGGAAAACCCCTATCAAGTTAGAATGCTCAATTTTATCAAGGAGTTCGGGGCTCCTGAGATGCCGATTTTTGTGATCAGCGGCGGCGATCCCGCCCAGAGACGCAATATGGTCGACGCTTTGACCGATCGACTTGAAGAGAATCCTCGATTCCAAGGAAAAACCTTGGGGCATATGGGCCCGGAAGAACTCGCCGAAGCTATTTTGGTCCAAGATCTTAGTCAGCTCTCGGATTTGAGA
>CAZZDT010000124.1:0-7716 GCA_964652435.1 uncultured Bdellovibrionales bacterium | reverse complement strand
TGAGGAGAAGTCGGGAGCCCGGCCGCAGAAACAATGTGCTCTGAAACCTTGGTTCGCTTCCATTCATCCTTTGGATCAGCTGGCACTTCGTAAATATAAACTGCCGATTCCCAAGGGTCTGCTGGGGTTTTCGCAGTATTTGTGTGATTGCTGCCGATGGCAAAGAGTCGGCCATCGCCCAGAAGGTTCTCAACAAAGCTCATTTGGATAGAGGGTCCTACTTCATCATCAATGATGTGACGTTCCCAGATACCATTCGGAGCATCGGGGCCGGGTGCTTGAATCTGCTCGAGCCAAGTAAAGGATGCACCCATATTGGCGAAAAATTCAGAGCTGGCAAAATCCATCAGGCCATCGCCATTGAGATCGCGGCCATTGATCAAACCACCCAAGCCTTCACCAATCACGCCCGGTGTTGTTTCAAAACGAAGCTCAGAATCGTTTCCTTTGAACCATTGAATTTCCGCACGATCAGGCTCGCCAGAATCTGAAGACGGGCGGCGCTCACCAACGGTGATAAGGTCATCGAATCCATCGCCATCCAAATCTGTCAAAACAGCCGCGTGATAGAAAAGCTCAGAACCCGTTGGAACAATCGTATGCTGCTTCCAAGAAGAACCGGTTTGCTCAAACCAGCTTAAGTTTCCACAAGGACCTACACTGGGAACAAATTCACAGGCCAAAAAGCCTGAACCAACCAAGGCATCCAAATCGCCGTCGCCGTCGATGTCATGCATATCCACATCGTTGGGCCAGTAAATTCCGGCAGACTGGTCAAAAATAGGAGACGGGGTCCAATCGTTGAGAGTTTCACCCTGTAGGTAAGCGGTTACCTGGCCCAAAGGCAGATCTGGCAATCGAACCACCCCAAACTTTGTCACCACGATATCCAGTTTACCGTCGTTGTTAATATCCGTGATGGTTGAAAACGCCGGTCCTTGAGCATCGTCATCGACAACAATTTTCGAAAAAGCCAAAGGATAAGACTGCGCAGGGGTCACAGGATCAGGGGTGACTTCCTCTGCTTCATCAGAGCTGCATGCATATGCGCCCAAGGCCAGCATTGAGGCGACACCAAACTTCCAAATTAGATTTCTCACGTTATTTCTCCAAATCGACCAGGTCGACGCTGCTAACTCGAATACGACTGAGTGTTGAATGTGGCCCTCGCCTAGCAGTTAGAATCGTCAATCGTCAACAAAAATCTTCTCATGGGTAGTTTTTAAGCGCCTAATAATAAACAACATTTACTCGTCGATCGGTCAAAAGAGAGATTTGTACAGGTACTACCAATACAGCAATCAAAAAGGTGTCCAAAGCAGCGACTCAGCTCAGTTGCCCGTGAAAGGCTGACCGATTTCTCCATTCAAAACAAAGCCTTAAATTTTTATCGGTTTTTTTTGTAAGGATTTCTCCAAACCAAAGACAATAGAAGATGTGAAAACGAATGCAGAACATATCTTTCAGGAATTTGGTCCTGCTCTCTCACGAGTGGCGGCAAGTTATGCCCCCGCCGGTGCTGAGCGCGAAGACCTGCTCCAAGACATTGCCCTCGGTATTGTCATGGCGCTGCCTAAGTTCAGAGAAGAATGCAGTCTGCGCACATTCGTTTATCGCATTGCCCACAACCGCGGCCTCGACCATGCGTGGAAACGCAAACAAAAAAGAGAACGCGGCGTGGACACACCGGCCACCGGTGACCAAGCAACGGACCAGGTTCACTGCAGGGAACTCAGCCCAGAGCAAGCCACTGACAACCGGAAAAAACTAGAACAATTCAGCCAAGCACTTCGCAAGCTGGCGGTGAAGCAGCGCCAAGTCATGACGCTCGCCTTAGAAGGGCTCACCCATGCAGAAATTGGTGAGGTGCTCGGCATTCAAGAAAACAACGTCAGTGTGCGGCTCCATAGAGCCCGCGCAGAACTGAAAACGGCATTGGGAGGTCAACATGGATAACGAACTGAACGAGTGGTCCAACCTCTGGCAATCCGAAAAGGAGAATAAAATGATTAAAATGAAACACGTGGGTGAAAAGCTTTCTAAAATGCGACGAAAGCAAATCATGCAACTTATCACAGTCTGGGCAACAGGACTGGTGCTGGTACTTTACCCCATGCACTACTTTGCAAAGAGCGGTTTGAGAATTGAGAATATTGTATTTGCTGCCTTCTTGATTCCATACGGCATGGGTTACGCCATTTGGTACACTCGAAAATTGCTTCGGGTTGAAAAAACACTCAGTCAAAACCCTGACGAGCATGTCAGCGAGCTTCAAGCGCGCCTTGAGCAAGCAGTAAAAATCAACAACGCTTGGTGGAGTTTATGGGCCGCCAGCCTTTTCAGCATTGGATTCACGGCATGGCTGATGACGCGATACTTTGAAGTTTACAGCCAAAGACCTCTGATCAGTCTTGGTATCATCGGCACCATCGCCGGGATCTTGCTGGGCTGCTATTTTTATCAACGCTATGCCATCGGCAAGAGCGAAAGAGAGCTTGCGCAATTTCACGAGCTGGTTGGCGAGTCCTAAGAAAGCTGAAGTCGTTTCGCGAACAAAGGCTCATAAAACGGCTGCGCCGCCTCGGCAATCGGCGCCAAATGCTCTGGGTAATCAGGGGTACGCTCTCGATAAGGAGCAAACCCCGTTGAGTTCATCACATTTTTGTACCAATGAGATGCCCAAACGCCGTCGCTTTCTCGCATGCCCGGCTCCCACGAAAGCATCTTTTCCGAGTAGGGAATATCCAACGCACCGCATAGCTTTTCAAGCATCTGAGCGGGCGCTTTCAGGATATCATTGCTATCTACACCCACAGGCTTTTCGCCAACCACCCCGCTTACCCAATCAAAGATTTCTGCCTGGGCTTCAAACCCTAAATCGTCGAGGGTGACGTTTTCACGGCTTTTGCTGTAAGAACTTAGCACCTCGTTGGGATCTCGAATCAAGAAACAATGGCGTACTTCTTTCATCCACTCCCGATCAATATGAGGCAAGAGATGATGGGTCATATGCTTCTGGTACCAAATGGGCTTTTGTTCAGGACTGTCACTTCTTAGGCTCTGAATCACCGGCTGCCACTTCGTGGGCTGCGACGCCATGACCTCATCCTTCATGGGATGATCGAGTTCTGTATGTTTCAGGTAATGGGCGTAAAGTGGCTCATCACTGACTGCACAATCCCCGCGCGCCTCAAACGCGCGCATCATAGCAGTGGATATATTTCGTGGCCCCGACCACATGGCGATACGCGTGGTCATGATAGGGCTTTCTCACCGGCACAGTCGGCTTCAATCAACGCACGATAATAAGACTGCAGTTTTTGTGTAACCGGCCCGGCTTCACCGGTACCAATGCTGCGTCCATCTACTTCACGGACAGGAATCAGTCCGGCAAAAGTGCCGGTGCAAAATGCTTCGTCAGCGCTGTAGACCTGAGTTAATGAAAAATCTTTTTCGAAAACTTCCAAACCGTTTGCCCGAGCCACTTCCATGACTTTGGCTCGAGTGATTCCATGCAGACAGTAGCGCCCACTGGATGTCCAAAGAGCGCCATCTCGAACGATGAAAAAATGCGTGGAATTGCAAGTTGCAACAAATCCGTGAGGGTCCAACATCAAACCTTCGTCGGCGCCAGCCTTCTGAGCTTGAATGCAGGCAGAGACACAATTGAGTTTAGAATGTGAATTCCACATGGGATCTTGTACATCTGGCCGACCTCGGCGAACGTGAACCGTAAAGAGCTTCATGCCCGTTTTGGAGGTATTTGCTTGTTTCCATTCGGCTGCAATCACCACCGTGGCCTTGCCAATGTTTACAGAAGGTCCCTGGAAAGGGGTTGCCTTGAGGCCGCGGGTAACCATCAAACGAATATGAACATCATCAACCATTTGATTGGCTTCGAGAGTTTTATAGAGCGCCTCGGTCAACTCTTGACGAGTCATGCCAATGTCTAAGTCGAGTGCTTTCGCTCCCTCGAAAAGACGATTGAGATGTTCTTTTAAAAAAGCAACCCGCCCGCCATAAACCCGCAGGCCTTCCCAAACACCATCCCCCATAAGGAAGCCAGAGTCGAAAACGCTCACTTTAGCTTGTGAGCGCTCGACCAGTTCACCATTAAGATAAATCAATACCGATTCATTGCGTGTGTCTTCCACATAGGCGTGGGTTCCTGAAGCCATTTGAGTTCCTCGATTCAGAAGATGATTGGCGCTGACTCTACCGCCGACCCGTGGCAGTGACCAGGGTCAAATCACAAGTTCAGATCGTAGGGAGATGAATCCTATTAACTCGCTCGTTGAAGGGCTTCCGAATCCTTAGCCACGTCCAAGTGCAGCGCTTCCAGCCGGACCTGAAGGTCTTCCCAAACAAAAATAAGTTCAGAACGCAGCAAAGCAAAGGTTTGGCGAGCTTCCCGGGGATGTCCGGCATCGGTGTGGTCTTCAAGAGAGCGAGCCAACTCTGCGGCCCTTTCGGCCCCCACTGTAATGCACTCACTCCAAATGGTGTCCGCCGCATTCATCACCTGGCGAGGTTGCCAGGTTTCAAGGCCATATTGGGCACTGCTCAGATAATGGGTGATATTGGATAGAAATCCGATAATAAGGTTTATGCAGTATTGGCGGCCCTGAGCATTCACCGCAAATTCGGATAGGTTGTCTCTTGTTAAGCCAGTGCGTGAAGCACGATGGAAGTGCCGCGGGTCCAAGGTGGCTCGATGATCTGAGGCTGGGGTCGTTTGAGCGCACATGGCTGTACTCCACAAATGATTCATTCAAAATTCGATACGTTTATTACCTTTGCCCTAGCAGATGGCTTGACCCCTGTCTACTCGCAAGTAGATTAATTAAGAATTATTCGAAACTTTCTAAACTCCTAGTAAGTCACTGTAATATTGAAAGAATTAATCTTCCTGATTTTATCGTACCCGCAAATCTGCTTGAAGCAACAACTAAAATCAGTACAAAACCAGCTTGCTTCAGCCCACCCATCCGCCCTATCGAGCATGATGATGAACCAAACAAATTCATTCCACCGCTGTTTCGAGTTCGCTCTGCTGGTGAGCTCCTTCACCCTACTCGGATGTACTCAATCCCCCGAGGATTCAAACATGGACGCTGCAACCACCACTCACATCGCCAACATCCATAGTGTGCTCAATGGCTTCCACGAGGCTGCAGCCAATGCCGATGCAGAGCGCTACTTCGGATACTTTCATCAAGACGGTGTTTTCTTAGGCACTGACAAAAACGAACGCTGGTCCCTAGAAGCATTCAAAGCATTTGCCGAGCCTTATTTCTCGAAGGGCAAAGGTTGGACCTACATTTCCAAAGAGCGAAATGTCTCCCTTTCACCCGATGGCAAGACCGCATGGTTTGACGAACAATTACACAACGACAAATACGGCAACACCAGAGGCAGCGGTGTCCTCATTCAGCAAGGCACCCAATGGAAAATCACCCAATATGTCTTAAGCTTTCCGATCCCCAACGAAGTGGCCAAAGATGCAATCAAGCTGATCCAGGATTTTGAGAGGTCCCTTTCCAAACTGCCAAATTAAGCTCAATCAAGCTCCCAATTTATGAAGCCTTTATATGCAGAGAATGCGCGACGAGCATCAGCGCTTAAAGAGGTTAAACCCTCCAAACTCAATTCTTCCCCCTTAAATGCAGCCAAGGCCTTAGCCGTATCAGCATCCAAAGACACGACACCTTTCAGCGTCAAAAAATTACCACGGAACGAGGAAAGAGCCTGCGCAACCTCTTTACTCAATGAGGTTAAACCACTCAAAGACAATTCCTGCCCTTTAAATAAAGACAGTGCTTGAGCCGCTTCCAACTTCAAAGAAGTAAGACCATCCAATTCCAACCATATACCTTTAAATGAAGAAAATGCTTTGGCTGCATCAGTGCTCAAAGAATCTAATCCGTTCATCGTTAGGTATCCCTTAAATGCTGATAATGCCTGAGCAGCCTCTGAACTCAAGGAACTTAAGCCTCCCAAAAACATTCCATCAACCGCAAAAGAAGATAATGCTCGAGCGGTATCAACGCTTAAAGAAGTAAGACCTGAGAGCCGCAGTCCACCACCTCGAAAAAGCGCCAATGCTCTTGCTGAATCGGCACTCAAAGAAGTTAAGCCGTTCAATGACAACTCGCCTGGCGCGGTTGATAAAGCCTTAGCAACATCTGCATTGAGGTCCTGTAAACCATTTAGAGACAAAATTCGATCTTGCACAGCCAAAGCCTTTGCCGCATCGGCACTCAAAGAGGTTAAACCATCCAGCCACAAGTGACCTTCAAAAGAAGACATCGTTCGGGCAACTTCAGAGCTCATAGAAGTTAAACCCCCAAAAGACAGCTCACCTGGAAAAGAAGAGAATACTTGAGCAACTTCAAGACTAAGATTCTGTAATCCGCCCAAGGATAAATAACCTCCAAAGGAAGCAAAAAATTTGGCATGCTCAACACCAAAAGCTTTGAGCCCTCCCAGTGAAAGACTTCCTGATAAAGAGGCTAAAGCTTGAACAACATCGGTGCTTAACGCAGTCAAACCATCCATTGCCAAATAATACTCAAATACAGACAAAGCTCGAGCTGTCTCAACACTCAAAGTGGTTAGACCGTTCAAGGACAAATCACCGCGAAAGGTCGCCAAAACCTTTGCTACTTCCGGACTTAAAGAAGATAAATCATTTAAGAGAAGCGTCTCACCCTCAAAACCAACCAAATCCCTAGCTTCTTTAAGGCTCAAAGACGTGACACCGTCCAATGACAAAATTCTACCCTGGCTAAGTATTGCTTCATCTTGAGTCTGAGAAGCGAAGCCAACACATGGACATACCGAGAGCAATAGTAGACTATAAATCATTCCTCTTAGACACTGCCGAAATACCTGCATCATAAAACTTCCCACTCCACTGTTGAACTTGAATGCTACCAACATTTTAAAAATCCGTACAAACGAAGCACGCCGATATTTTCCCAAGTTTACACTTAACTACTTGATGCCACGCTCATAGAATGCCATCGATCTTGTATGCCGATAAACCCCAAACAACTTAGCATCTGTATCTTTCTCGCTAGCCTCAGTCTCAGTCATCAAGCATGCAGTAGCGATACGGAATCAACCGAGCCAGAGCCCACGCCCTTCGTGGTCCCCGACCACCCTTACATGCTGGTCACCGCCGACAGAAAAACTCAGATTCTAGAAAACATCGAATCAGAAACCTTGGGCCACATCTATGAGCGCATTCAAACCCAGGCACTCAAAGAACTTCAAACACCCGAGCCCGGCACCTGGGAAGCCAGTGTTCATGGGGACAACGGTGAAGTTGCCCTCTTCAATGCATTTATCGCCTGGCTGTACGACGATGCCGATGCAGCAGCACGCTCCATTGCCGCCATGGACATGCTTGAAACCAACTGGGACGACCACACCCAATGGGGCATCAACATCCGGATGCCCGAAAGCCTGATGCACTACACAGCAGCCTGGGATTTTCTAAGCGCCACTGCATTCTTCAGTAACGAGCAGGCCCAATCTATAGAAGCCAAGCTCACTGCCATTACAGAACAATTTTACGACTACTATGTCTTGGATGCCTTCTATCGAGGCATGGCCTTGGAAGTGGCGCAGAACAACCACCCCATTCGCACCGCCGCTTGCATTGGGTTTGTGGCCCTCGCCTTTCAAGATCACCCCAGTGCAAAAGAATGG
>CAZZDT010000123.1:0-7741 GCA_964652435.1 uncultured Bdellovibrionales bacterium | reverse complement strand
GAAGTGTGATTTTGAATCAGGTAGAAAATGGAGTGGCTGTGCGATGTGCAGTGCTTTATCTCATCCTGGGAGGAGAGCAGCCATGAGTTTAGTGGTACGCGGTGGGAAGGTTTTAGACCCAGCTTCCGGCAAACAAGAAGTAATGGATATTGTGATCGATGAAGGTCGAATCACCGATGTAGGCGCAAATGCCGGTGCCGACGCAAGCGGCGATGTGATCGACGCTCAGGGCCGGATGGTTG
This sequence comes from uncultured Bdellovibrionales bacterium, assembly GCA_964652435.1. GTDB lineage: Bacteria > Myxococcota > XYA12-FULL-58-9 > XYA12-FULL-58-9 > JABJBS01 > JABJBS01. The sequence continues at coordinate 7,499 of CAZZDT010000123.1, read as the reverse complement.
TACCTGGTTTAATGGACTTACGGGCCCATATCCGTGAGCCGGGCGAAGAGTATAAAGAAGACATTGATACGGCTTCAAAGGCGGCGGTCGCCGGTGGTTTTACGTCCATCGTAGCCAACGCCAGTGGCGCGACTCCGATGGATACACCTGAGATGATTGAATATGTCATTCGTAGGGGCCGAGAAGTGGGCTTATGCGAGGTGTTGCCCGCGGGTGCCGTGACGGTTGGACTGAAGGGCGAGCTCTTAGCTGAGTCAGCCGGTCTTCAGAAAGCCGGTGCTGTTTGCCTGAGTGAGGGTGTACGTCCTGTATCAAACTCTCGCTTGATGCGAAGTGCCCTCGAATATTCCTGCGACTTTGGGCTAACCGTGATGGCCTACGCCTGTGACGCCAACCTGGCTCACGGCGGCCAAGTTAGTGAAGGACTTATCTCGACGCAGCTTGGTCTTCTGGGGATCCCTCACGCCGCCGAGGAAGCGGCGGTGGCACGCGATTTGGCTTTAGCGGAATTGACAGGGGCCCGACTTCACCTTTCGCAGCTTTCGTGCGCGGGCAGTGTTGAGCAGGTTCGAGCGGCCAAGAGTCGCGGAGTGCAGGTTACGGCAGATGTCTCTGTGAATCACCTGAACTTCACAGAGAAGCATGTGCTTGGCTTTAATACGAATCTTAAGATTGCACCTCCTTTGAGACGGGTCCAAGATCAGGAAGCCCTGATTGCTGGCCTTGAAGATGGTACGATTGATGCTGTTGCTACGGGGCATGCTCCACAGTCTATTCTTGAAAAAGATGTTACCTTTGGACGAGCATCCACGGGAGCTCTCGGTTTGCAAACAGCGCTTTCGGTTTGCTTGGCCGTGGCTAAGAAGCATGGCATCTCTGAGTTGACGATGATCGATCGTTTAACGAAGGGACCTGCGGATGTGCTTGGTCGACCACACGCTGGTCTGAATAAGGGTGCGGCGGCGAATCTAGCCATTTTTAACCCGGATGAAGAATGGGTCGTGGAATCTCGGCAGATCCTGAGCAAGAGCAAGAACAGTCCATTTATCGGAAAGACGCTCATGGGGCAGGTTGAGAAGACCATTTTTGACGGACGGGTAGTGTATTCATCTTAAGATGAAAACATCCGTATACGAATCTCTCCTGGAGTATGCCGGCCACGAAAGTTTGGCTGGCCCTTTGGCTCAAGCCAGGGAAGAGTTTGTCGAGCGAACGGGGCCGCTTTTTGAGAGCGACCCGTCGTTCGAACACCGCCTCACTATCTTTCTTGAATGGTTTCTTTTGGACCGTTGCCTTCCTGGTGAAAGCGCCCAGAAGCCTGTCGATTGTTATATCGGGAGTCATCTCTCCCAGCAGTCCGCGGAGAGTCTTACGCTCCTCGAGGCACTTTCGAAAAGTCGGGTCGAGTTACTTGAATTCAAACGATGGAAAGATGGGTTGGCGCGCTTTAAGGATGTGGTGACCAAAAAGCGTTGGGTCCTTACCATGCCCGAGATTCCCTTGGGCTTGGAGTCGGGCGATATCATTTCAGGCCGCGTGGTCGATTCTTGGGAAGCGCCATACCTTTTGGATAGTATAACGCTTTTTCCCCGCAGTGCCCGCAGGACCATTCTTAAGGCAGCAAAGCCACTTCGCGCTGTTCCACCCAGCGATGAAGCGCATTTGGATTTCGTTCACCGACTTGCCTACCTTTCAAACCGCGACGAGCGCTATAGCCACGTGGACAGTCGCGAGATCTTTAAGGTGCTTCTGGCGTCTTAAACACCTAGATTCGACCGGCCGTTTTTTTGCCGAATCTCCACGCTCGTCTTACTCTAACTACAGGTTCAAATGTACGTCTGGAGGGTCGACATGGAGTCTGTTTCATCACAGGAAAAACCACGCAGTTACCGGCGCCACCCTAGGGTTGAGGCCGACGTTTATATTAACAAGATCATTGATGATCACCCATATCTTGTTCGGGTTCGCGATATTTCTGTGAGCGGAATGTATATTTACAATCTCATCGAACCACGCCAGCAGACGGCCTCTGAGTTTGGTTTTGAGCTTCGTTTGCCGAATTGTGATGACACCATATGGGCTGTTGGCCGCATGGTGAGGGGGCACAACGAGTCAGACGCGGAAGGTTGCGCCGTAGAATTTGTTCGGATGGGTGAAAGAGACCGCCAGCTTATTCGTGCCTACGTGGCGGAACGCCTGACGCAGAATTTCGTGCATTGACCAATTGCTGATTTACTTCACGTGACCGACGTATAGATGAGCGACCCCAAATGTCATGGGGTGAACCTCTACGTCGGTAAGCCCTGCTTCTTCCATGAGTTGAGCAAAGGCATCTGGTGCCGGAAATGCAGCAATGGATGCCTGAAGGTACCGGTATTCCTTCGAGCCAGAGAGCAATGAGCCAAGCCATGGTACCAAGTGGTGAATATGGAACCTCGTAAACGGGGCCATCACGCCGCCCCTTGGCTCGCTGAGTTCAAGGACGACAACCCGTCCTCCTGGTCGCGTGGTACGCGTCATTTCTCGAAGCCCAAGCAGTCGATCCGGAACATTCCGAATACCAAAGCTGATGCAACTGGCTGCAAAGGTGTTGTCTTCAAATGGCATCGCCTGGGCGTCGCCGACCACGAGATCAACATAATCATTTAAACTCGCGCGTTGTGTTTTTTGCCGACCGACCTCAAGCATACCTGAGGACGGGTCTAAGCCTTTGACATGTATGCCTTTGACTTTATTGGCAATTGCGAGGGCCACGTCGGCCGTCCCACTGGCTACATCCAGGACAGTGTCGTCAGAAGTGAGCGGTCCGAGAGCCTTAAGCAATTTGACCCGCCAAAGCTTATCGAGCCCAAAGCTAATGAGTCGGTTCATCAGGTCGTAGCGCTTGGCTATTTTGTCAAACATCGCGCCACTGCCATCGGCGGAGCCGACGGTGGTTTGATTTGTGCGAGCGCTTAGGTTTTCCAACTGTGCGGACATAATAGACCTCTGTTTGGGTACAGAGGCCCCATGCCCTTTCCAGCCAATGTGGTCAAGGGAAGAGAGCGGTTTGTAGGGAGGTTTTACTTTCTGGCGTGCCGGGCCAGAGACCCGCTTCGGATCAGTGAGATCACTTCATCGAGCCCGCCTGGGTGGTCAAGAAGAGAGGCATAATCACCAAGAACTTCTCCCCATTCTCGCTTAATCATTTCAATCATTTGGGGATCCGGCTGTCGCTCAGTTTTTGGTTTAGTCATTATTTTCTCCAATAAATCATGATGTTACCTAGAATTAGGATAGGTCCAAGCCACGGATCTGGCAAAAAATGCGCGATTTCTTAACGTTAGAGCCTCTAGGTCTTGCTCGTTGAGCCGCAAAGTTTTACCGTCCGACATGTCCAGTACTTACGGAAAGCTATTTAGAATAACGACTTGGGGAGAATCCCACGGTGACGGTGTAGGCGTTGTGATCGATGGATGTCCTCCTCGTATCCCTCTGTCCGTTGAGGACATTCAGCCGGCGCTGACTCGGCGGCGTCCCGGTCAGAGCAAGATTTCGACTCAACGCAAGGAAGCGGATGAAGTTGAAATTCTTTCAGGTGTTTTCGAGGGGAAGACCCTTGGAACACCGATATCGCTTGTTGTTTGGAATCGAGACCAGCGCAGCAAGGATTACGGCCATATGCAGACGACGTTTCGACCATCTCATGCCGATTACACATACCAAGCGAAGTATGGGATTCGGAACTGGAAGGGCGGAGGACGCTCAAGTGCTCGTGAAACCATTGGTCGAGTAGCTGCTGGGGCCATTGCTGAGAAAGTTCTCAAGACGTTCTATGGGGTCGATATTGTTGCTTGGGTTGACCAAGTTAAGGACATTAAGGCGCAAGTGGATGGCTCGGCCGTCACACGAGAACACGTAGAGGCCAATATGGCTCGATGTCCGGATGGAAAGACCGCGGAGGTCATGATCGATAAGATTACTGAGGCGCGCAAGGCCGGGGACTCTCTTGGCGGCGTGGTCGAAGCGGTGGTCCGTGGATTGCCTGCCGGATGGGGTGAGCCTGTTTTCGATAAAATCGACGCGGATCTTGCAAAAGCCATGCTTTCGTTGCCCGCTTGTAAAGGTTTTGAAGTCGGCTCAGGTTTCGGAGGCGTTTTGATGACCGGTTCCGAGCATAACGATGTGTTCTACATGGACGGAGAACAGGTTAGGACCAAGACAAATCGCTCCGGCGGCGTGCAGGGGGGAATCACCAACGGTGAGAACCTAACGATGCGTGCCGCGTTCAAACCCACTGCGACGATTATCAAGGAGCAGGAAAGCGTGAACGAAGCGGGCGAAGACGTCGAGTTTAAAGGCCGTGGGCGACACGACCCCTGTGTTCTTCCACGCGCGGTGCCGATTGTGGAAGCGATGATTGCGTTAACTTTGGTGGACCATGCGTTGCGACAGCAAGCGATGCGCCATCCTAACGATTGAGTGCCGGAGCGCTAAAGGCATCAAAGGCACGCCAGAATGATGTTCTTACCAGATTGTTTTCGTGAAGAATTTCGTGCTCGGCAGCGTGAATGCGATGCAATTTGCAGTCATGAAGCGCTTTAGCAACCTTGATATGATCCCCAGGGTCGACGACTCGGTCATTGACTGGACTCACCAAGAGTATCGGTGTGAGCACTTTTCGTAAGTAGGCGGCTTTTCGAGCGATACGCATGGACCGGACTGCCGCGGCCAGCCATCCGTAGGTGATGCCTCCCAATGCCAACTCAGGTCTGATGTGTATCGGAGCCAGCGAGCTTCTGAACCTCTCGGCATCGGTGGTTAGCCGGTTGGTAAGGAAATTTTCGTTGGACGCGTCGTATCCGTGCTGTGAGACGGCATATTCACGGCTTAAGCCAAGTCGGCAGGCGTTGCGAGCAATGCCATACATGAGCGCCTCCGGTGCAGCTCCGGTATTTATTTTCGTCATGGGTGCAACGAGGACCGCTCGTTGAGCTGCTGCAGGGTAGCGATGAAGATAACGCGTGATGATGTGACCGCCCATGGAGTGACCAAGGATGAGATCGGGGCGTCCGGTTCGAGGATGAACGATGTCCTGGAGAAAAGCGTGAAAGTCTTCCAGATACGTTGAGAAGCTGTCGATATGCCCCTTGTGCGGGTCAGCCAGTGGCCGAGTGGAAAGCCCTTGTCCACGCCAGTCCATGGACCATACTTGAAATCCCCGTGCTAGAAAGGCATCGATGTTTTCTTGGTGTTTCTCGATGAACTCTGTGCGACCGCCCTGGAGTACAATGGTTCCTCGCACCGGTATGGTTGGCTCGAAGAAAGCGTATCTGAGCCGGATTTGTTGGCTCAGGCCAGTCGGAGTAAACCACTGGCTTTCAAAGGGTTGGGTTTTCATCACAATCTGGGTCCTAGCACAGAACGACTTGGAATTGATAGAGAACTCGTTGCTTGACCCTCTCTCAGGGTTGAAGCTACTTTGTGCATATGGCCTTAGGAAGCATACTTGGATTTATCGCGGCAGTCGCACTCTTTTTGGGCTCCATTGCCATGGAGACGAATAACTACTTCATATTCATCTCTGCCAGCAGCGCAATGATGGTAGTAGGCGGAACCTTCTCTGCTGCGTATATGAGTTTTCGTGGACGGTATGTGAATCTTGCCCTGAGGGATATTGTGCGACTTTTCAGTGGGTACAGTGTTGCTCGTGAGTATCTGAACGCGGAAATTGGTCAGATGATTAAGTGGGGATACCTGGTGAAAAAAGAGGGCATCCCAGAGCTTGAGAAAGAAATCGCGAACCTTTCAGACGAATTTTTAAGTTATGCCGTAGGCTTGGTGGTCTCGGGCTACAGTGCTTCCGATGTGCGCGATATGCTTGAATCGTCGGTGGAAACCACGCATGAGCGCATGATTGTGCCGGTTAAGATACTTAAATACATGGGCGCAGCCGCTCCCGCTTTCGGTATGATTGGTACGCTTGTTGGCCTTATTGTGATGCTTAACAATATCGGGGGAAGTCCCGAACAGCTCGGTGGTGGTCTGGCAACTGCGTTGTTGACCACGCTTTACGGTGTACTTCTGGCAAGGCTGGTCTTTTTGCCGGCGGCCACCAAGAGCCAGCAAGGTCACGAAATTACACGTTATCGCAATTATGTGATGCTTGAAGGGTTTGTGATGCTGGCTGATGACAAGAGCCCGCGATTTATTCAGGACCGACTGAATAGCCAGCTCGACGAGCGAATTCGCTACGATATCGATACCCAGGGCAAGGGGGGCTAATTCCCTATGGCCAAGTCCTTTGGTAGGCGAGACGAGGAAGAGCCAGAAGACACTTCTTGGCTTGATACTTATGCTGATGCCATCACACTTCTTATGGCATTTTTCGTGTTGCTCTACGCTATGAGCGATGTGGATAAAGCAAAATTTGAAACAATGACTTTGTCGATCAGGCAAGTACTTGCCGGTGAAATGGCGTCTTCGGCGGATACCAGCAATTCAAATCCGCAAGAACTCACCGATGGCCTTCGTGAGTCTCTTTCGTCCGAACTGCAAGAGGGGCTTGCTCGGGTAAGGCAGACACCTAAAGGCATTGAACTCGAATTCAACAACAGCGCTCTTTTTCGGGTTGGCTCGGCGACGATTCGCGATGGGATTAAGCCAAAGATGCGCGAGGTTGGTAAGTATATCAATGATCTTCCGGCTAGATTTCAGGTTGAGGTGGAAGGGCATACCGATGATGTTCCAATCAGCACGCCTCGGTATCCAGATAACTGGGAGCTTTCAGCGGCCCGGGCGACATCGGTGGTTCGATTCCTTAACCGGGCAGGAGTTTCCGGTAGCCGTATGAAGGCGGTGGGCTTTGCGGATACCCGACCGAAGCGCCCCAATACCCACCCGGACGGCAAAGGGATCCCTTTGAACCGCGCTCAGAACAGAAGAGTGACAATTCAAATCCTTCAGTATTGAGCTAAGCTCCCTCTGGCTGTATCTCACGGTTCGGAGGCATTTATCATGGCAGAGTTTATTTTTTCCTTAAGCGACGTTGGCAAGGTTACTCCACGCGGGCGCACCATTTTATCGGATATCAATTTATCATTTTTTCCTGGGGCAAAAATTGGTGTTCTGGGTTTGAATGGTTCCGGGAAAAGTACTCTCCTTAGAATCATCGCGGGTGTAGACAAGGAACACCTTGGAGAGATGATTCCGGCCAAAGAGATCCGAATTGGATATCTTCAGCAAGAGCCAGAGCTGGATCCTGAGAAAACTGTTCGAGAGAATATTGATGAAGGCGTGGCGCCGATACGTTCGCTTTTGCTTGAGTTCGATGCGGTGAACCAAAAATTCGCAGAAGAAATGACGGCGGATGAAATGGATGCGCTTCTGCAGAAGCAAGCGGACCTCCAAGATAAAATCGAGGCCGCGGGAGCATGGGAGCTTGATCATGAGATCGATGTTGCCATGGATGCGTTGCGGGTCCCGGATGGCGATTCACCTGTGACCAATCTAAGTGGGGG
>CAZZDT010000122.1:0-7748 GCA_964652435.1 uncultured Bdellovibrionales bacterium | reverse complement strand
CTGGCTCTGGTTCTGGTTCCGGTTCCGGTTCCGGTTCCGGTTCCGGTTCCGGTTCCGGCTTTACCACCGGCTCAAAGACCAATGAATCGTAGAGAGCGTCCACGGCAAATTGCTCTTCCGCCGCAAGATTGAGTTCTCCTTCGTGTACCAGCGATTGGCGGGGAAGAATGCCTCGGGCCATTTGGTCGGATTCAATGGCTTCTTGAATCCAGATCTTGGCGGGCGGGCTCAAGTCCAGAAATTCGATTCCCATGCCGTAAGGGGTTCGGTTGCCCGGGAGAACCGGAAGCGCTTTTACCCAGCGCACCACAGCGGTTCCGCTAAAAGGTGTGGCGTTGTCTTCAACTTGAAACGTGTATTGGAGTTCTGTGCCTTCGGGAGCCGGCTCACGCGTATGAATATACATTCCCGTGTCGGAGAGGTTGCGACACACGCAAATGAGTCGGAAACCTCGCTCCGGGTAATAGAGTTCAACGTTAAGCTCAATACTGAGCCGATAGGGAACCACTGACATGGCGCACTCCGGTTATCCCATCATAGCGCGAATTGTCGGGTAAATGCTCGATTATTGCTGATTTTTCGTGGGTTTAAGCTCTCTTCAAGCTTCCGTTATCCCTTTAGCTTCTCTTTAAGTGCTGAGAAGAGATCGGGAAAGCCAGCTGCGTTGGCACCACCGCCTTGAGCCAGTTCCGGCTTACCGCCACCTTTACCGTCAATAAGAGGAGCCAGCTCTCGCATGAGATTGCCCGCTTTGAACTGACTGGTGAGGTCTTTGCTTACCGCGATCAGAAGACTGGCTCTGCCATTGTCTTCAGCCCCGAGGCATAGAATGCCGGAGCCGAGTTTCGGGCGAAGCTGGTCGGCCAACTCGCGAAGGCCTTTACCATTCACGCCGCTCACGGTTGTTGCCAAGACTTTGATGCCTCCAATGTCTTCGGCATCGCTCAATAGGTCACCGGCCTGAGCACCCATTTCTGCTTGCCGCAGTTTTTGGAGCTCTTTGTCGTTGGCTTTATTGGCATCTTGGATGGCTTTGAGGGTTTGTAGGATTCCGCCAGCATCGATGGTGCTGGTGTGAGCCTCGTCATAACCGCGTCCGTTTACGCTGGCCAGCAAAGCTTGCCAGAGATCTCGTCCCGCTTGAGCTGCTTCAAATCCAAAGTCATCGGCGAGGCTTGGAGCTGCCGCAGACGTTTCAACGCAAACGCTTTGACCACCTAGTTTGCCAACTTGCTCTTGGAAGTCTGAATAGGTTTTCAGAGTTTTATTAAGCGCAAGAAGTGCAGGCTCATCGTCTTTGGTTAATTCTTGTGTGAATTCACCGTTTAGCATTTGTGCCGCAGTGGTTAGATTTGAGTAAGTCCGCTTGGTGCGTTCCCGGGCAGATTGCCCAACTTCTGCTTCTATACGTCGAACGCCGCTGGCGATGGCTTCTTCACGGGAGACCAGAACGATATCGATGTCCTTGGTATTTTTGGAGTGGGTACCTCCGCAAAATTCCACAGAGTCGCCCATACTCACCACCCGAACCACGTCTCCGTATTTTTCACCAAAGAGCGCGATGGCTCCTTTTTCCTTTGCTTCGTCAAAAGGAAGCACTTCGGTTTGAATATCTGACGCTGCTAAAACCCGTTGATTGGAATCCAATTCAATAGCTCGAATTTTCTCATCGGTGAGCGCTTCAAAATGAGAATAGTCAAATCGCAATCTTTGTTCTTGAACCAAAGAACCTGCTTGCTTCACATGGTCACCTAAAACTTTGCTCAAGGATGCATGGAGTAGATGAGTGGCTGAGTGGTGGGCTCGAATTTCTTTGCGAACTTCAGGCTTGTATCCTGCCCAAACCTGGTCGCCGGTATTGACCGCTCCTTCAACAACTTCACCGATACACACGGTGAACTTATCGACAGGCTTTTGGCAGGCGGTGATTTCAATCTTGGCACCGGTATCGGTCACAATGACGCCTCGGTCACCAATTTGACCACCGGCTTCACCGTAGAATGGAGTGGGATTCAAGACGACTTCCACTTTGCCCGTTTGTGCTTCTTGGGTTGCTTTTCCATCAACGATTAAAGCTGCAATTCGGGTTTGTACTTCAAGAAAGTTTGAACCATTTTCTTCTCGAAGGCGCCATGTGCCCTCGCGGCTGTCCAAGGGTGCGTCTTCGTGCTCATAACCGACAAATTCAACTTCACCTACGCCTTGAGCCAGCTCTTTGTATACTGTGTCGACAGCTTGGTCACCCACAGCACTTCCTTGGCTTAGTTCTTTTTGAGCCTGCATAGCTTCATCAAAACCCGCCTGATCAACCTCTAAGTCATTCTCGGATGCAATCAGCTCGGTAAGGTCTTTCGGAAATCCATAAGTATCATAAAGTTTAAAGACGGTTTTTCCTGCTAGGATTTTTGTGTCTTTGAGTTCACTGATCTCTTTAGAAAGAATCTTCAGTCCTGAGTCGAGTGTTCTTCGAAATGTTGTCTCTTCAAGCTCAGCAACCTTTTCAATCAGAGATGCTGCATCTTTAAGTTCAGGGTAGGCATCGCCCATTCCACGTACAACTTCCGAACAAACTTTATGAAAGAACAGGTCTTTAAAGCCCAGTCGGTGACCGTGTCGAATGGCCCGTCGCATAATACGGCGCATAACGTATCCACGCCCTGCATTTAGAGGCTGGATACCATCTGCAACCAAAAATGCTGCGGCTCGAGCATGGTCGGCGATAACTCGCATGGATACATCGTCTTCTTTGTCGGAGCGGGTGTACTCCTTGCCAATCAATGAACTGGTGAGATTGATAAGCGGCATAAATGTATCGTTGTGATAGTTCGAGTTCTCATTTTGCATCAGTGTTGCAAGACGCTCGAGGCCCATGCCGGTATCCACCGAAGGCTTGGGAAGGTTGATCAGCTCTCCACCTGGTTTTCTTTCGAACTGCATAAAAACGTTGTTCCAAATCTCTACGATTCGTCCGTTTTCAAAATCATCTACAGTAGGGTGGGTACTGCCACCGGTGTCGTAGTGAATTTCTGTACAAGGACCGCAGGGTCCCGTGTCGCCCATGGCCCAAAAGTTGTCTTTCATTCCCATATCGAGAATTCGTTCTTCTGGTAGACCTGATATTTTTTTCCAAAGCTCTCGGGCTTCGTTGTCGGCTTCCAGACCTTCACCACCGCCGAACACTGTCACCCATAGTTTCGACGCGTCGATTTCTAATTCTTTGGTTAAGAACTGCCAGGCAAGAGTGATGGCTTCTTCTTTGAAGTAGTCACCGAAGGAGAAGTTACCGAGCATTTCGAAAAGTGTGTGGTGTCGAGCGGTTCGGCCAACTTCTTCAAGGTCATTGTGCTTTCCGCTGACTCGCATGCACTTCTGAGATGAAGTCGCACGGGTATAATCACGGGTTTCCGCGCCTACGAAGAGGTCCTTAAATTGAACCATGCCTGCATTCACAAACATAAGGGTTGGATCGTTGGCTGGGATAAGGGGCGCCGATTTAACGACGGTGTGCCCATTTTGGCCAAAGAAATCGAGGAAGTGCGAACGTAATTCAGATGTTTTAATACCGGTCATCCGCGGTAGGTAGCACAGCACTTTCAGTCCGGCAACGGGCTGAATGACAGGTTAAAACGGGGCAGCCCTGAAGCGGATTAATTTTCCAATTTGTCTTTAGGAATATTGTAGTGATGGCCCTCATCATCTTTGATCAGATAGTGGTTTTCCCATTCTTCGAGCACTTCGACTTCGTCACCGGCTGAAAAATTGGTCTCTTCGACATCGCCATCCGTGGTTGTGATGAATTTGAGGACGATATCTTCTTTGATGCTGGCCATGATGTGCTCCCTAAACGTTTAGCCCGAGACGAAATCCGCCTCAATTCCAGGCAAATTAGTTCATGCGGACCTCAGTTTCAACCTGATGTGAAGGCGATCGAGCTTTCGGCACGAAATATTTATGACGCACCTTGACAAAGTGACGCGTCGTGTTAAATTGATTCTATGACGCGCAGCGGCAAAACGCTGGAGGGGCTACGGCCAAATGCTCGCCAGTGCGTCGGATTAAAATTTAACCAGCGTTTTCATGGAGTTAATAGAAATGACCGCTACAAAAGCTAAAAAAACATCGAAGAAAGTCGCCAAAAAGACCAGCAAAAAAGCTACTAAGGCGAAAGCTACCCCTAAATTGACCACCGTTGAAGGTGCTCGTGAGCGTGCTGAGGAGCTTCTTAGTTCTTTGCAAACACGTGCTCGCGACCTGGCGGACGCTCAAGAAGGACTCGTAACGACCGTTACTGATCTTATTGAAGAAAAAGGCCTCAAGCCGGCTGACGTGAAGGAAACTTTGGACGGACTTTTGGGACGTATCAAGTCTAACGAACTTTGGGACGAGCTGACTTCAAGCAATACCGTTGCCACTCTTACGGACTACCGTGAAGAGCTTGAGCGACAGGTTGAGGTTGTTGTGACCCGTATTCTTTCAACTTTGAACATTGCAACCAAGGCTGACTTGGAAGGGATGGAGAAGAAGTTAAAGACTATGAACCGTAAAGTTAATGAACTGAATCGCAAGGTTAAGACACTCGCCGCCTGAGTGGTCTTTGGGCACCTTGTGAATTCTGATGGGCCTTCTATTTAATGTGGCCTCTCGGAGGGTTGGCGCGTGGGCAGTGGATCTTCCCTTCCCCCAACAATTCCATTGCTCGCGCGCTTTACTCGTTCAACAAATCGTAGGCTTTGGGCGTCTGTATGAGCCTGAGGTCTGCTCAAGTCCGATAGGCTGTACCCCCCAAGGCAGGTCTGTCGGTTTAATATGTGTGTCGGTGGTTGGCCCTCCCTTCCCCCAACAAGCCAATCGCCGGCACACGCTTGGGGCATTTCCAGCGAGTCCCTTGTAAGCTTTGGCTTCTTCATTTTTTAGGATTGTACTTTGACAATGGCTTTGGCTTTGTACCGGGCAAATGTTAAGAAGACGCGCTATGACTAAGGCTCAAGCAACCACACAGGGAATATGTGTAAAGGCTGAGGCGTTTTTTGTACCTGAACGCTCAAGTACCCTGAAGAATCAGTATTTTTTCGCATATCGTATCGAAATCGAGAATGACGGTGATGTTCCGGTGCGTCTGATGACGCGTCATTGGATCATCACGGATGGTCAGGGTGAAGTTCAAGAAGTGCATGGGGCAGGGGTGATTGGTTCACAACCTCTGATTGCACCCGGTGATAAGTTCGCCTACACCAGCGCTTGCCCTCTGCAGACACCGGTGGGGACCATGTCTGGCTCGTATGAGATGGAAGTTGAAGACGGATCGATATTTCAGGTGGAAATTCCAGCATTTACGCTGGCCATGCCCTATTCGCTGAATTAGTCCGAGGCTTGATCTGAAAGAGCTCTGATGAGCGGAAATCCGACACCTATGGCATCGAAATGGACTGACAAATCAGCTACTTTGCTGTATCGGTGCCTTTTAAAATACTGATATCGTTTCTAAGGGCTCAAGCAGGGTCCTAATGAAGCCAATTGAGGTTATCCAGTGGTCCGATTGCGGCGCCAATATACAGCATCCCACATCATATTTTTGGCCGCTTTGGGCCTTTCGGGGTGGGTTGGGCTTTTGACCACAGAATATTGGTCAAATGGACGACTGCTTGCGCCTGACTTTACGGCTCAGTGGTGGGCGTGTCTGGGTTTGATTGCCTGTGCGCGGCTTTTGGCATTTCGCGTATTTCGCTCTGTTCAAATTGCGATCGACTCAGCATTTTATATTGCGGCGGTCTTTCTTTGCGGAACGGTTGCTGGAGCCATTCTCGCGGCCATAGCACTTACCAGCGATGGCGTGGTCCGTGAGCTCTTTGTGATGGGCGGTTCAGGCCGCCGCAAAGACGACTCATGGTGGTATATTGTTGCTTGGCTGGTTTACAAAGGCGGCCTGGCTTCGCTGGTCTTACTTTTGGTCGGTACCATATTTGGCGATGTCTGGATGCTTGGCATCAATGACGCCACTTTAACCTGGGCGCTCCCCATTTTTTATATCACGTTTCTTTTTGTCCATTATCTCTTTGCTGGAAGTGGCCATTGGCTTGAAGGGGAAGCCCAGTCGAGCATGCTTGGATCTTACATGGTCAGAGTCATTGGAGCCGAGCTTGTACTCTTGCCCATGTCTCTTGCGATGGTGATGGCGTTTCGCCACCAAGGACTGGGACTCTTTCTGCTCTTGGGTGCAACTGGTTTGATGACCAATGCCATCTTCAGGCGAGTTGTGACAGTGACTGAGAAAAGTCAGCGCCGAGCGGAAGAACTCTCGACCTTGAACGATGTTGGGAGAATCATCGCCGCGAGTTTGGAAAGAGACATGCTGATCAAGAACCTGGCTACGGTAACGGTTCAGTTGGTTGGGCGCACGTCGCGGTTCATGATTGGTTTGGTTAAAGAGGGCACCGAGGACCTGGATTGTCAGTTTTTTGATGAGTCCGGTGCACAGTTTTTAGAACTGCATTATCCCATTGGAGCAGGACTTCCCGGTTATGTCATGAGCAATCGTAAGCCGCTTTTGATTGGGGATTTGCGCTCTGAATACAGCCTCTATTCAACCGATGGCGATTATTACGATTCTCGGTTTAGTTCTTGGTTGGGCATACCGCTGATGGTTTACGATGAGGTGGTTGGGGTTCTCGCTGTTCAGACCATGGAGCAAGAAGCCTACGCTCAAGATGATCTGGAAATCTTGACCACCATTGCAGACCAAGCAGCTGTGGCTTTGGAGAATGCCCGCTTGTATGAGCTTGCCACTGTGGATGGACTTACCGGGCTTTTTGTACGGCGTTATTTTGACCAACGCTTGGTTGAAGAGTGGGAGCGTTCAAGCCGCTACGAAAATGATATGGCGGTCGCACTTTTTGACCTCGATAATTTTAAACGACTTAACGATACTTACGGTCACCAAACCGGCGATGAGGTGCTGCGTTTCGCCGCATCGGTTGTGCGCGATAACATGCGAAGCTTTGATATCGCGGCGCGCTATGGTGGTGAAGAATTCGCATTTATTTTTCCAAGAACAGACGAACATGAAGCACAAGCGGTTGCAGAGCGTATTCGCCATGATTTGGAGTCAAACCCAGTGGAGTCTCCGGCCGGGCCAATCGAGGTTACGGTGTCGATTGGATTGGCGGTAGCAACCGAGGCAGACGAGAATCCTTTGAGTCTTGTCGCAAGAGCCGATGCTGCACTTTATAAAGCAAAAGCATTAGGCAGAAATCAGGTGGTTTTAGCGAGCTCGCTATAACCGAAAGTAATGAACATAAGATGAGTGACGTAAAGACAACAATTATTGATAGTGAGAGCCCTCTTGATGAGGGGCAGGCATTGGTACCCGTTCTGGACCAGCCGCCGACCGTTTTACCGGCTATCGTCCAGGACGAATTGGTTCCTTTTCCTGGACCTATGGTACCGCTGCTGCTTGATACGAAAAGCCGTCAAGAAGCGGTCATGCACGCCAAGAGCAATGCGGGCTTTTTCTTGCTTCTGAACCGGGCTGCGCCCACCGATGACCCTGAAAATGGTAACAATGGCATGCCCATTGTTGACGAGTTCGGTGCTGGAACTTCCATGCCTGGTTTTGACTTGGGTCATGGCAATGCTTCTTTTGGCCAATTCGAAGAAAACATTGAATACGGCAGTGTGGTTTCCGATGAAGAGCTGGCGGGCCGCGATGCTGACGCTGAGGATGCCGAGCAAGAAGAGCTGGGTGGCGATCT
>CAZZDT010000121.1:0-7795 GCA_964652435.1 uncultured Bdellovibrionales bacterium | reverse complement strand
ACGATATGTGGCGGCATGGCGCGGAATAGATAGATATTGCTGGCCAGTTGATTGAGCCGACGTAGATCTTGGTCGGTAGGAGTAAGCTTCATGACGCCCGAAAGCTTTTGAGTTGTCGGAGAGTTTTCGGGGACAGCTTTGGTTTTGCTCGGAGGCACTTTGGTTTCGGAAGCTTGCTCCGCCAGCTCTGGCATCAGTCGATAGGCACTGATCCGGTCGTCTGAAACTGACATGAAGATAGGATGTGCTGACGGGGGAGTTTCGCCTGGGCCGAGAAAGATAAAGCTGTTTTTATGCACCTGATTGAGGATTTTCTTGATGACGTGTTTTTTGCCGTTGGGATCAAGATAGATCAGAACTTTGCGCATAAGAATAACATCGAAGACGGGCAGTTCGCTCCAGTCTTTAAGGATATTCATGGTTTCAAATCGAACCCACTCTCGGTGAATTTTTTTGATGCTCCATTGTCGACCAAATTTTTCGAGGTTCTTCTCTAAAAGATCTTGGGGCGCACCTCGAGCGATATCTTTTTCATAAAACAGACCGGTTCTTGCTTTTTCGATGTTGCTCTTGGCAATGTCGGTGCCGAGAATTTCGACATCCCAATCTTTAAGAGCCGGTACTCCGTTTCTTAAAGCAATGGCAATGGAGTAGGGTTCCTCGCCGGCCCCACATCCAATAGACCAGATCCTTAAGGTCTTATCCTCGCCTTTACTGCTCATCAGCTCGGGCATTCCAATGTGTTTCATAAAACGGTAAGCCCCAAATCCTCGAAAGAGGCCGCCGTCTGTTGTGAGAAGGGCATCAACGGTTTGTCGGTAGATGCTGCTTTGGGGACCACTCATGTTGATAAGCTCGATGAGTTTATCGAAGCTAACCAATCCCAATTCATCCATGAGTGGGTCGAGGCGTTGAGCGACAACTGCTCGCTTACGGGTACTCATTTCGATACCGGACCGCTTAGCGATAAGGTCTCGGAAGAATTGAAATTCTGATTCAGAAAGATTCATAGATCACTTTATTTATGGGTCCCTGCATGAGCCCGTTTTGCTGGGATATTATACCGAGCTTCGTCCTGCGTTGCGAATGCTGAGAAGAACAACAAATGTGTCGTTTTTGGGGGTGGATCTTACATTTTGGTGCCTTTTGTCAGGCTGCGCCGACAAGGGCTCGTTGCGAAATCGTTGTTTAATGGGCTTCTTATGGATTTGGTTACGCTGGCACGCTTTTCGCTTTGGTAAATGAGTAGCCATGGCTGCGATGGATATCTCGCAGACATTTATGACGATCAATCGCCCGCTGACCCCATTGGTCGGGTGAGGTTAGGGCTGTCGGCAAAGTGGTGCTTGCCGGCAGCCCATTTCCTTAGTCTTTTGATTTAACTCCTCGGTTTAGTTGGCGCTTTTCTGGAACAAATTTTCCGCTGTGGTATACGCCACCCGCCTAACTCTGTTGGTAGGCCTATCGATATTACTAAGAATTGTCGCGGTTAGTTTGAAGGCGGCTGTTGAGGTTTCAAATGTCTCAAGAAGTTGTTGCACCCTTTCGGGCTCGTCAGTCCGGTTCTCAAATACGTTTACTCTTTCTCGATGAGCACCCTGTTTTTCGAATGGGTCTCACGGGCTTTTTGGCTCGTGAAGATGAACTCGACGTGGTGGGAGAAACGTCAAGCTCCTTTGAAGCATTGAGCATGCTCAGCTCAAACGATGTTGATGTTCTTCTGGTGGATTTCTGCTCCGGAACGGGGCGGGGAGCCAAATTTATTCGCCAGGTAAGCGAGCTTCATCCTGAAGTTCGAATTGTCGTGATGACAATGTTTGATGAAGCAGAACAGTTGGAGTCTGCCATGAAAGCGGGCGCCCATGGTGTCATCAGTAAGACTCAGAGTCCGCGCCGATGGGTTCAATTGATTTCTGAAATAGCCAAACCGATTCAGCTTATGGCCCTTGCTCACTGAGTTGAGCGTTGGCTTTTACCAAATTCCCTGACTTGAAGTCATTTCTTCGCTGAGATGCCACAACCGTTTGGCGTGAGCCGCATTGCGAGCTGAGTGTGTAGGCTTGCGAACCTTACAATTATAAAGATACTCGCCGGATAGTCTCATTGCGTCAGGATGGGTCGCTGCCCAAATGACTGTTTCGGCTCCTTTATCAGCGTTGCGCTGGAAAGGGCGGCTTACAAGCATTGCGAACTTGGCGAATCTACCATTGTTCTTGGCAAACCCTGTGTTTACGAATCCTGGATGCAAGCAATTGGTGATGACTCCCGTGCCGGCAAGTTTTCGAGATAGTTCCTTGGTGAACAAGATATTCGCCAATTTGGACTGGCAGTAAGCCGGCCAACCCGAAGCGAAACCTGCGTGTGCGTATTGCAGGTCATTCCAGAGAATCTTACCGGTTTTATGTGCATCCGATGAAACGTTGATGATTCGGGCCGGTGCACTCGCAATCAATACGTCTTTGAGAAGGGTCGTGAGTAAGAAGTAATTTAAATGGTTGAGAGCCCAAGTGCGTTCGAAACCGTCCACAGTTGTCTCGTGGGTGGTAAAGAGTGCGCCGGCATTGTTGATCAGAATATCGAGTCGACTGAACTTGGATTTGAATGTTTCCGCAAGCTTTCGAATGTCTTCTTGACTGCTCAAGTCGGCGATCAACCCATGAATTTCTCCCGCTCCGGGCATGGCTTGGAGTGCTTGAACGAGGTTTTCGGTCTTTTCTGGGTTTCGGCCCACGATCACAAGTGTTGCCCCAGTTTGGGCCAGATATTGAGCCGTCTGCTTGCCAATGCCATTGGTGGCGCCGGTGACGAGTATGGTTTTCTCTTTTAAATCAGTGACTTGTTGGCTTTTCATGGTCTATTCCTTCTTGGGGCTCAAAAACCTTACGCCAATCTAACGGTTTTGACGATGGTTGGAGTCTCTCGGTGGGCCCTACAATAAGTAGGCTTTTTTTTGACGCAAGGGGTCATAACCTTGCCGATGCCTGACAAAGTTTTTATGGTGCTGGAAACTCTCACGACCGAGAGCCGAATTGCCTAGAGGAATGACGATGGATTACTCACGAAAACGATTGAAGTGGAATGGTTGGGGCTGGCATGGACGCAGTTTTCCCTTTCATGGAAAAGAGGCTGACTTTTGGGAGTTTGTGAAGGGCAACCTAGGTGGTTATGAGCTACCGGATACCCCCTCGCTGAACTGGGAAGACGTAAAGCTTGCCAAATCAAAGTTAACAGCAGCCACCCGTAAGCAATTGGTCGCGATTCTGGACGATGAGCGCGTATGTACCGATCAATACGAGAGAGTTTTTCATGCGTTGGGACGCAGCTATCGGGATTTATTGAGACTTCGAATGGGTAAGCTTCCTGGAGCGCCAGATGTGGTGTTGTATCCACGGGGCACAGCGGAAGTTGAGCAAATCATGCAATTGGCCGTGAAGCGCAATGTCGCCGTCGTTCCATTTGGTGGCGGCTCCAGCGTGGTTGGTGGTGTTGAGGCTGTTGGCGAATCTGAGCAGGCGGGTGTCTGGACTGTGGACCTGACGCTGATGGAAGAGATCATCGCCATCGATCCTGTTTCCATGACCGCGACAGTGCAGGCAGGTGTGTATGGACCCAAGCTGGAACGAGCGCTTCAGGATCGGGGCTATACCCTGGGTCATTATCCTCAGAGTTTTGAGTTCTCGACTTTGGGTGGCTGGATTGCAGCGAAAGGGGCAGGCCAACAATCGAACCGATATGGCGCGGCTGATCATTGGTTGGTTTCTGCGAGAGTCGTCAGTCCAAACGGTGAGTGGGGCACGGTAGCTTCTATTCCACATGCATCCACCGGACCTGATTTAAATCACTTGATTGCTGGCTCTGAAGGTACTTTGGGAATCATCACCGAAGCCACGGTGAAGATTCACGAGCTTCCTCCTGCGAGAGACTATCGAGGCTATTTGTTCAAGGATTTTGCATCAGGAGCTGATGCACTTCGCGATATGGTACAAAATGAAGTGCCGATTGCCATGGCACGGCTTTCGGATCCAGATGAGACAGCCTTTCTGATGGACTTTAAATCGCTTGGTGCTGAGGAGACGACTCTCAAGACTTTCGCGAACAACGTTCTTTCGGCAACTGGTTACGGCGAGGGAGCCTGTATTTTACTCTTGGGTATCGAAGGCAATTCCAGTTTGGTTACGCCGGCTGTGGCGCAAAGCAATATTATTTGTATGAAGCATGGTGGCTTACCGGTTGGACCTAAGGCTGGTGAGAATTGGTATAAAAACCGCTTTGAAATGCCATATCTACGTGATCCATTGATGGATCGTGGTTTAGGCGTTGATACGTTGGAGACCTCGACGAGTTGGTCAAAGGTAAGCACGCTGCACCGCGATGTGATTCGCACCATCAATGAGACCATCAGCGCTGAGTCGCCTTTTCCCAATGCCAGTGCATTGGTCATGTGCCATATTTCACACTCGTACCATGATGGCTGTAGCCTCTATTTTACGTTTGTTTTCGGCCAAGATTCGGGCCGGGAGATGGAACAGTGGAAGGCAATTAAAGAGGCTGCGTCACAGGTTATCAGCGAGCATGGGGCAGCCATTAGCCATCACCACGGCGTTGGAATGGACCATTTGCCATGGATTGAGGCGGAAAAATCACCACTTGGCGTCGGAATGCTCAAGGCAGCCCGAAATCATGTGGATCCGCAGGGAATTATGAACCCGAAGAAGACGTACCTCACCTCGTAACCATTGATTTTATATAAATGAGGCCGTAGAGAGGTAAACTCTCGGTGCTCAGCGTTTTGCCCAAAATGGTGAGGGTCGGTTTTGGGAGTCATCGTTATGAATTACCTCCAGCATTGGGCTCAGTTTACGGCTGCTGCATTTATCTTGTTTGCCTTGGGTGCCTGTGGCACCGAAGGAACCATTCACTATCACGTTTATGATCCGACGGACGTCGTCGAGCCGGGACCCACATATTATTATGTCTCTGGCACAGTATCCGGGCTATCGGGCGCTGGACTGGTTCTAGAGTTGAACGATGAAACTCAGATTCAGGTTGCCGTAGATGGGACGTTTGGTTTTATCGATACCCCTTTGGAAACTGGTGACACCTATGAGGTCACGATTCACAGTCAGCCGGTTTCACCGAGTCAGGCATGTGTTCTGAGTAACGGCACAGGAACGATTGCCGATACAAATGTGGAAACCTTAGAAGTCGTTTGCACCGACAACACATTCCGCGTTGGAGGTTTGCTTTCAGGTATGGCCGGCGAAGGTTTGGTCCTTTCATTAAATGACAATTGGGAATTGAGTCCTGAGGGCAATGGCGACGTGACCTTTAATACCGCGTACCTTGTTGATGGAAGTCAATACGATGTGAGCGTTCTCCAAAATCCAGAAGGACCGAATCAAACTTGTACTGTAGAGAATGGACAAGGTGTGATTTCTGGTGCCGATATTACCTCGGTAGATATTCGCTGCGTCACCAACCGCTATTCCGTAGGGGGCACTCTTAGTGGCCTTAATGGCAGTGGTCTCATTCTTAAAATGGGACTGGCGCAATTGCCGTTAGAGGAAAACGGTGCTTTCGAATTCACTGATGACTTGGTTGAGGATGGGCGATTGTTTGAAGTGACTGTTGATACCCAACCCAGTGACCCCGCCCAAATCTGTACCGTGGAAAACGGTGGCGGTATGATTGCGGGCAGTCCTTACACTGAGGTCACCGTGACCTGTGTTGATGAAATCGTGACCCCATAGCAAGATAAACCCTCTTGCGACGATTGACGTTTTTGTAAACCAAAGTTTATGGTGCTGGCTCGCGCTATGAACTTTTTTGAAAGGGATACGTCGTGAGGCTCTATTTTGGCTCATTGTTTTTATTGCTTAATTTAAGTGCGTGTGGTGGTTCACAAGAAGTGACCTACAGTGGTGATATCTGGCCCCTGCTGGAGTCGCGTTGCGTTGTTTGCCACGATGCCGCGGGTAAAGCCTACTATGAATCAAATGTGTTATTTGCAAATGCTTCCGAGACCTATGAGGTCCTTCTCAATGGGGCAGTCAGTGAAGATACACTTGGGGGATATACGAAGTATGTTGTTCCGGGAGACGTGGCGAATTCGTCGTTGTACGATAAAATTGCGAATGACCCGCCTAACTCGGGGGGAAGCGTGATGCCGGGTTCTGGGATGATGCTAGCGCCTTCAGAGATTGAATTGGTCGAAAGCTGGATCGCGTCTGGCGCTTTAAACAATTGATAGCAACCGATACTTTAAAGATTAGAGCAGCATCGCCTATGAGGAAATGCTGCTCGTGTTCTATTTTTTGATGCCGACTTGGTCGAGCATAAATGCATATTCGAAGGCCTTTTCCTTAAGGCGCCCATATCGGCCAGAAGAGCCTCCATGTCCTGCTCCCATATTCGTTTTTAGCAATAGGGCTTCAGTACCTGTCTTCGTTGCTCTTAATTTTGCCGTAAATTTAGCTGGCTCCCAGTAGTGAACGCGGGGGTCATTAAGTCCTGCTAGGATGAGGGTGGCTGGGTAAGCTTGAGCTTTGACGTTGTCATAAGGTGAGTATGCCCGAATGGTGTGAAAGTCTTTTTCGTTGTTGGGATTACCCCATTCTTCCCATTCAATTGCAGTAAGTGGGATTGTGGCGTCAAGCATGGTGTTCACGACGTCAACAAAAGGAACCCCAGCGACTACCGCTTGAAAGAGGTCAGGGCGCATATTCATCACCGCACCCATGAGCAGTCCACCGGCGCTACGCCCCTCGATAACCAGTTTTTTCGGATGTGCGTAGCCCTTATGGATAAGATGCTCGGCGCAAGCGATAAAGTCTGTGAATGTGTTCATCTTCTTTTCGAGTTTGCCATCGAGCTTCCATTGACGACCATATTCACCTCCACCTCGAATATGCGCGATGCCGATGGTCATGCCTCGGTCCAACAATGAAAACCAGCTAGACCGATAGGAGGGGTCGTAGGGGTATCCGTACGACCCGTAGCCGTAAAGCAGCATGGGAGCAGATGAATCAACTTGGGTGTCGTTTTTGCGAATAATAGAGATTGGGATTTGAGTTCCATCTTTAGCAACGGCAAAGATTCGTTCTGTTGTGTACTGACTGCGGTCATAGTCACGAACAGGCGTTTCCTTTTTGAGTACGCGATTTTGTGAACTCATGTCGTAATCAAAAACGGAGCGCGGGGTCTTCATGGACGTATAGATAAAACGAAACGTTTCTGTCTCAAATTGCTTATTAATGCCGGGCCAAACGTCATAGCTTGCTTCGTCGAATTGGATTCGATGCTCTTTAGATTCACCTTGAAGGGATTTGATGCGTAATTGTGGCAAGCCCTCGGAGCGTTCCCACAAGACGAGGTGGTTCTTGAAAGCTGCGATGCTGTTAAGGGTAACAGTCTCTGAGTGTGCAATGATGGTTTCCCAGTGGCTTAGACCGGTTTGCTGCGTTGGGGTCCGAACCAATTTGAAGTTTTGGGCGTTCAGATTTGAGAGTATGTAAAAGTGGTCTCCATGATGGTCCATTCGGTACTCGTGGCCCTGCTGCCGAGGTACAATAACGTTGAGTGGTCCGTCAGGAACATTTGCATCAATGGTATGGATCTCTGAGGTGATGGCACTTTCTAAGGCTATGTAAACGAATTGTCCGCTGCGGGTTTTTTCGATGTTTAGGAAAAAGCGGTCATCTTTTTCTTCGTAAACAACAACATCGGCAGCGCTTTGGGTACCTAAGTGATGACGGTGCATGCGATAGGGGCGATTGGCTGAGTCGACAGTATTATA
>CAZZDT010000120.1:0-7840 GCA_964652435.1 uncultured Bdellovibrionales bacterium | reverse complement strand
AGGGTTTGGCAGTGACGCCACCGAGGCAAGCGGATAGGGCATAAATGCCCTTGCTGTGTTTTTTGAGAAGTTCCTTGTCGATTCGTGGGTTGTAATAAAACCCTTCCATGAAACCCATGGAACAGAGGTAGCTTAGGTTTTTATAGCCTTCGTTGTCTTTAGCAATCAGAACCATATGCGCGCTGTCGCGCTTGGTTTTGTCATTGCGACTGCCCGATGCAACGTAAGCTTCGCACCCGAATATCGGTTTTACTTTTTGTTTTTTGGCTCGTTTGTAGAAATCTACGGCGCCATACATATTGCCGTGATCGGTGACGGCCACAGAGGCCATACCGCGCTCCTCGATGGATGGTGCCAGGTCTTCCATACGGATGGCCCCATCGAGAAGCGAGTACTGCGTGTGCAAGTGAAGGTGTGTGAAACCTTTGTCTTTACCAAGTGTCGTATCTGCTCCCATTGTGCAGCCCTAAACCTAATAACGACGAACTTCAACTGGCAATTACGAATAACAGATTGCGCATGATCAACTCAGAGAGCCCCCCTCCCTTTGTCGAATGGAAAGATCCTAAGGGTAAGAGATCTCGGGTACAACGCCTGCGATCTATTTTTGTTACCACAAAATTTCTTTCACGTACTAAGTTGTACGTTGCAGCAAAATACTTATTTAAGTTCGTCTCGTTTTTCTTGACCCTGGGTTTTGAGTCACCAATTTCCGTCGAAATCCAATAAATGTTTTCCAACGGCTGCTTCTAGGGGAAAATTTCTCAGAGAGATCTGACAAAACGGCCCGATCTGGCGGGATCATCTTTACAATATTGCCAAATGCCGTTAGCCACCCGATCCTAGGTGTGTTTGGGCACGCCGGGCTTAAAGGAAACGACCAAAATGTCACGTATTCATATTC
This sequence comes from uncultured Bdellovibrionales bacterium, assembly GCA_964652435.1. Taxonomy (GTDB): domain Bacteria; phylum Myxococcota; class XYA12-FULL-58-9; order XYA12-FULL-58-9; family JABJBS01; genus JABJBS01. The sequence continues at coordinate 6,936 of CAZZDT010000120.1, read as the reverse complement.
AAAGAAGTCATAACTTGACCGTTGATGAAGCGCGGGCCAAGGCTCAAGAAGTTGAACAAAAGTTGCACGAGCGCTACGGCCTGAAAACAACATGGGAAGGCAACACCGTCCACATTGAAGGCAAGGGTGTTAAGGGAACGCTCTCTCTTCAAGGTGATCAGGTTGTGGTCGACCTTAAGTTGGGCCTTGCGGTGCGTATGTTTGCGAAAAAGATTGAAGAATCTGTGGGACGCTCGTTGGATAGAGCTCTGGGTTAAGTGTGAAGTATTTAAGGAGTCTCCCATGTTGAATGTACAAGGGCAGATTGATCCGACTCTGGATTTATTTGAAGAAATTGAACGGCTCAAAAAAGAGCGCAATGCAGTGATCATGGCTCACTACTACCAGGAGCCTGATATCCAGGACATTGCTGACGTATTGGGTGACTCGTTGCTCTTGGCCCGTGAAGCGCAAAAAACCGACGCCGATGTCATTGTTCTATGTGGCGTCCACTTCATGGCGGAGACGGCCAAAATACTGAACCCAAACAAGACAGTTGTTTTGCCGGATATGGAAGCAGGATGCTCCCTGGCAGACAGCTGTCCACCTGATAAATTTCAAGCCTTCAAGGATGAGCACCCAGATCACACAGTGGTGAGCTATGTGAATACCACAGCTTCCATTAAGGCCTTAAGTGATTGGATTTGTACATCCGGTAATGCAGCCGAAGTAGTGAATGCTATTCCCGCTGACGAGAAAATCATATTTGGTCCTGATGTAAATCTTGGACGTTGGGTTCAGAACATCACCGGCCGAGAAATGAAAATCTGGCAGGGCTCCTGCTTGGTACACGAAACGTTCAACGAGCAACGTGTGCTCAGCTTGATGGCGGAGAACCCACAAGCTGAATTGATCGCGCATCCTGAATGCGAGCAGGTGGTCCTTGACCATGCCCATTATATTGGCTCAACGAAACGACTTTTGACTTATGTTCAGGAGAGCGACAAGAGTACCTTTATTGTTGCTACGGAAGCCGGAATTTTGCACACCATGAAGAAGGCGTGCCCGGAAAAGACTTTCATTATGGCAGCCCCAGCTGAAGAAGACAGCGATGACCCCAGCTGCGGGTGCAGCACGTGTCCGTACATGAAGCTTAATACGCTGGAAAAGGTATACTTGTGTTTGCGTGACTTAACGCCAGCTATAGAAATGGATGAGGGCCTGAGAACGCAAGCCCTCGCTCCCATCGAGCGGATGCTGACCGTCGGTTAGTAGCTTTTCAATCAACCGTGTTCTTCAGCAATACGGTCGAGGCGGCTCAAGGCCTCTTCGATATCCTCTAAAGATCCAAAACCTTTTGTTTTATCTGGCTGAATGGGATCCCAACCGGCCCAGAGTGGGCGTGTTGCAGCTAAGGCTTTAACAAAAGCCCGGTCGCACATCTCTTGGGTGTATTCGTCTAGCTCCGTCTGATGTTTTTCCACCCAGATTTTCATGACTGGGTCTTCCATCAGATGCTTGGCGGCAGTGTGAAGCCTCAGGGTTTCTTGGTAGCCGTATTTGAAGATTTCTCTCAGAGGCCATTGGGCCAAGAGTTCTTTTACATCATCTACAAAGAGGTGATGTCGACTTGATGAGATGGGCTCACCTTTTCCTACCAATACTTCCAGCCCGAGGTTCAGCAGACCGATGGTTCGCTGGGCGATGGCCCGGGTATGATCAATTCTGCTTGGGCTTTCTTCAAAGGCAACCACGGATGCATTCACAAGGTAGATCAGGTTGCTTTCCAAATGCCCCAAGGTGTTGCCATCTTCCATAGCTTGAAGGCCAAGGCTTAAAAGCCCTGGGGAATTCAAGGGACTGGCGTAAATTGCCGGCAAAGATTTGTTGAGGGCAGGCCCTTTGGGAATGTAGACACCCGGAGGTTTTTTGTTGGGCTTGCTAAAGAGTTGCAAGGATTCTGTAAACTCCGGGAAACCCATTTCCATCAATCGGTTGCTACGAAATCGCCAAGCGTCTTCATGCAGTGGACTTTGCATTTCTGAGAGCGTGTAAAGAATCAGGTGGTAACCGTGATCGGGTCCGGCAAATTTGTAGATAGCCTCCACCAAATCCAGCGGGTCGATTTCTTTATCTGAATCAAGTTCTTTGGGCTCGATTACAAAACGTCCGTCAGAGGTTACGCGATTGCGCGCACCTTTGCGTCCACTGGTGGGGATTTCCTCGTCGACTTTTTGAAAGATAACGAGTGAATCCCGCAGATAAAGAGCCTGGAGTTGGTCTTCAAGGCTCAGGAATGCGGCCACCAGGGCTTGTGAACCTAAACTGGCAAACGGGGCCAACCATACATCGATATCGTCGAAGTTGATTTCTTGGCCATGCCAGCAGTCTAGGTCTACGAAGGCCTGCAATTGATCAGCACTGGCACACATCAAAATGGGGCCGGCACTTTCAAGGCCAAGTTCTTTTACCATGAAGTACACTTCAAGAGGCTCTAATCTGCTTACTTGGCGGTTAAGGTCATCGGACTCCAGTAGAGCCTTGCCTTGACGCGCCAGCGCGCGAGATAGATCCCGTTCGAAGTGACTCAGGCTTTTGGGATCTGTCTGAGTCATTGGATTCTATGTGCTAAATGATTAAGCGGGAGCTGATGTGGCTTCCACTGTTTCAGAACCAGCTTCGAGAGCTGCGGCTTCTACCGGTGTTTCTGAATCGGTGCTTTTGGTTTCCTCTTCTTCAACTTCAAAGTGTGAAGCGTCGAGTTGAACCGGTGCATTCTTGGCTTCCTCTGCTCTTTCAAGCTCAGCAGCAGCTGCTTCTGCTTCGAGAACCGCTGCTTCTTCTTCGCGCTCTACCGCGCGAGATTCCGCTTCAACCAAAGTCCGTGGGCGAGGTGGTTTGACGTCACCTTTAAGAAGAGCAATTTCGCTGATCGCATCGTAGTACTGACGACCCAAAGTTAAGAGCTTGTCCTCAAGAACTCCGGTCTTGTTTTTGGTCATGATGTCAACGCGGCGATAGCGTTCAACACGAAAACGAGAGTCTTTCACTTCGGCCTTTACCTTGCTGATGTACTTCTTGTTTTCTGCCAGCTTGGTTTCGAGTTTACCTTTTTGCTCTTCGAGCTGCTTGATGCGGTCCACTTGTTCTTGTGATGCATCAACCTTCACTTCGACTGTCGCTTCAGCTTCTGGCTTGGCTTGGGCTGGCTTAGCTTCTGGCTGCTTGGTTTCCTGACCAGCTTCTTGGAACGCAGGTTTGCCCTGGCTGGCTTTTTTGAGCTTTTCAATTTCTACTTTGTGTGCGCCTCGCAGTGCCTTGATTTCTTCTTGTGCACTGTGAGTTTTCTTACGTTGCGCGCCCATATCTTTTTTAAGCTGAGTTACGCTCTGAGTTTTTTCAGAAAGGTCCTTTTCGAGCTTTTTCTCATTCTTGGTCGAATTTTTGAGTAAGGTTTTATTCTCATCCAGTTCACTGGTGAGGGCTGCGATTTGCTCGTCGAGTTTTTTGGTACGGCTTAAGAGAGCGAAAGCGGCTAGAGCACAAACTGCTGCGAGCGCACCCAGTCCGATGGTACTTGGAGAATTTGCTGCTTGCTCGGTTTGCGCAAGGACGCTTCCGGCGATAGATGAAAGTAGCGTGAACATGATAAAACCTTTAAGTTTTAGCCCGCTTCCATTGCGGGGTAATAGTTGGTTGAACCTTGTGCCGACACTTCATTAGGGTGTCAACCCAGGGGCAACGCGATGAAGGCGGTTGAAAGTAACCTGCGGGTTCGTTGACCTTTGGTGCTTTTTTAGGATGCAATGAGCTTATGAGTGATGATTCTACTCCCAAGGACAATGAACCGGAGGAAACCGACGGGGAACACACCGTTATCGATAGCGAGTGGGGGGATAAGTTTAAGGAACTCGAAGCCAAATATGCTAAAGATGACAGTGATATAGAAGTTTCTGCATCAGAGGCTATCACCGATGAATCGACGGTGGATGCCAGCGCGAGCCCCATTATAACCAGTGATCCCAATGCTTTGACCTCACTTGATTTCAATGTGAACAGTGATGAGCTGCCAACTCTCGACCCCGCAAGCAGTCCGCTTTTGCCCCAAGAACCGTCAACGATGGCCGATCGTCCTGTTTCCAAGAAAGCGGTTGAGGAGGCTCGGACCGTAGAGTCACCGTCTAAGCAGATGCCGGCTTTGCCTGACGATTTGGTGGGACCGGGCTTTGTGGGAGATCCGTCGGACTCTTTTTCGGGCTCGGATTTAAGTGATGATTGGGGAGTAACTGGTCACGCCCAAACCGGAGCCTGGGGGGTGGACGAGACGGCATTTTTACATGTTGATCCCACAGGTGATGAGCACCCATCCCTGGAGGAGAGGGTTGCCGAATCGGTCGATGCAGATCCATTTGGGGAGGTGATGGGGCGTATTGTGTGCACATCGCCCGATATGCACGGGATGGACTTTGAGCTTGTCTTGGGTGAACTCTCCGTAGGCCGAGCTCAAGAATGCGACATTACCCTTGATGAGCCATCGGTTTCTCGGCGTCACGCCCTACTGGTAGTGGATGTGAATGGTGTCACGGTAACCGACTTGGGCTCGAACAATGGCATTTTTGTAAATGGTCATCGGGTGCAAGAAGCAACGCTCAAGTCTCGAGATGAAGTTTCTTTCGGCACGGTTTCAACGCGTTACTTGCATGGCCAAGATGAGATGCGCGATGACACGGACGAAGCTCAAGTAAAGCCCGCGGCAAGAGCTGCATCGGCTGACCGGGTTTGGACCTCGGTGCGCAGCAATCCGTATGGCTTACCCATCCTCGTAAGCCTATCTCTGATCGTGTTGACCACTTTGATTGCCACCGTGGCGGTGATGAACCGGTCATCGGATCCTGTCTCCGAGGTAAAGCCGGACGAAGTTTTTCAGCATTTTCTTAACGGGGTTGAGGAGTTCAAGGCTCGGCGTTGGGACTTAGCCGAGGACCAATTTAAGATTCTCAAAGGTTTAGACCCATCTCATGCGGAAACTTTGGAGTATCTGGATGCGGTTGGTGAAGAACGGCGTGCTGAAAATCAGATGAAACTTGCCAGAAGTGTTCGTAAGCAGGGCAGTCTCAAGGCCGCTGAAGAATATGCCCGGTCGGCGCTCCACTCGATTTACCAGCAGGATGTAGCTGGAGAACTCATTGCCAGCATTGAATTGGAACTGGCCGCGCGGGTAGCGCGGGCGCGGGTCTCCTTAGAAGCGGGACAATTCGGGGAGTCGATTCGACTTTTGAATGAACTTGAAGCTCAGTATCCCGGCCGGACGGACGTGCGATCGCTTTTGGCTTTTGCCAAGGGTTTAGAAACCGAAGAAAAGGCGAAACCTAATTCCCCGGTAACAGCCCGTGCGCCTGAGGCGAAGGCAGCCGAGAAAGAGCCGGTCAGTCCGCAGCTCGCGCTTCTCGGCCAAGCTCAAGAGCTCTTCTTGAAAGGGGATTTGGACGAAGCTTTGGAGTTGTTGGAACAAGATGGCACCGAATTGGATGCCCATGTACTGGCTGCTCAACTTCATAAATTTCAAACGCAGTGGAAAGTTGCGCAGGCTGAACATCGTGCCAAACGGGCGATATCCGCCTTGAAAGCATTGGATTCCTTAGACTTTCTCGAGGGTCAGATCGCATCTCAGCCCTCGGTCTTTAGGCCTGAAATCAATAAGAAGCGCGCGGATATGTATTACCTCAGTGGTGTGGAGGCCTTGGGGCATAGGCAATTTGCCGTGGCGGCGCGGCGATTTAAGCGAGCCCTGACGGCGGTATCCGGTTATGAAAAGGCCACCAAGCAGCTCAATAATCTAGTAGAAAAAGCTTCCGAGCTGGCTGAGAAAGCCCAGATTGCTCAAGTTAGTGATCCCAGCGCGGCCCGCGAAATTTGGGGCGATGTACTTGCGATGACGCCAGATGGGCACCCATTGCACGTCAAAGCACGCAGAGCTCTTAAAAAATAAGAACATTTCTTCTAACGCATTGCGTTGCCAGTCTCTGTTTCCCGTGATAGCGGCGTTTTTATGACTCAACCGGATTTGTATTTGATGGGAGCCTATTCGGCTCTGCTTTTTCTTCTTTCTATTTTTGCCCTGCAGAGACTCTTTCTTGCCATGAGTGCTTGGCGATGGATGCGTGGCATTAAGCCATTGAAATCTTTAGAGAAACCGAGAGAGCGGGTGCTGGTTCAGGTGCCTTTGTACAATGAGCCAGAGGTGGCAACCCGGGTGGTTGAGGCTGTGGGAGCCTTGGATTACCCCAAAGAGCTTCTCAGTATCCAGATTCTGGATGACTCTAACGATGAGACGGTGCAGCTGGTTGAGGCGGCAGTGGAGCGACTCAAAGCTGATGGAATCAATGCCGAGCACGTTCGTCGTCCGGTTCGCGAGGGATTTAAGGCTGGTGCATTGGCCTACGGAATGACACTGGACGATGCTCCGTTGATTGCCATTTTCGATGCTGACTTCATTCCTGGCCGGTCCTTCCTAAAGGACCTGGTGGCTGATTTTGATGATCCAAAAGTTGGGGCTGTTCAAGCACGCTGGGGACATCTGAATCGCGATGACTCCATTTTAACGCGGGCTCAAGGCTTTTTACTGGATGGTCACTTCTTGAATGAACACGCTGGGCGCTTCGCGAAAGGTTGTTTTTTCAACTTCAACGGAACCGCTGGAATTTGGCGCCGCGCCTGTATCGAAGATGCGGGTGGATGGTCTGGCCGGACCATTACCGAGGACCTCGACCTTTCTTATCGGGCGCAGTTGAAGTCCTGGCGACTGGTCTTTCGCCCGGAGGTGGTTGTTCCAGCTGAGCTTCCCGACCATGGGGAAGCTTTTAAAGTCCAACAGCACCGGTGGGCCAAAGGTTCCATTGAAACGGCTTGCTTTCTCATGGGACCGATCTGGCGAACGCCGGGTATCAGCTTGTTTCA
>CAZZDT010000119.1:0-7856 GCA_964652435.1 uncultured Bdellovibrionales bacterium | reverse complement strand
CAGGCCCGAGTTTTGGCGCTGTATGGGGAAACCAGCCAGCCGAAGTGTTCAATCTCTTTTGTCATAGCCACCGTCCTGACTGAGGTTGATGAACCGTAGCGCAAGATACCCGTGGATGCGAGTCGGCTCCGCTGAGAAAAACAGGGGCTGACCAAGAGGTTTAATTTTGACGTCGGTGCGTTTAGAGGCGACACTGACGTAGGGATGAAGCTTTATAAGACACTAGAAAGGTTGGCCAATCGTCCACGTGGGTATCCGCGATACTCCCGTGAAGTGATGCGTTGGTTAAGCACCATTAGACTGGTTGGTTACCTCACTTTTATGGTGGTGGGAGCCGTGCTCCTTTGGGTGCAAGAGCGTCCTGCGCTTGAGCTGATTGTTTACAGCGTGGGTTTATTTTTAGCCGGTCCCTACAGCACGTATCGTTGCCTGCGGGCACGGTATCCCATGGACTCGTTTTCTCAGTGGTTTATTTTCGACGGCATCTTTTTGGGTTACCTCACCACCATCTGCGGGCAGTGGGATGTTTTGATTCTGCTCTTTTTATCGATTCAGTTGGGTGACTGCATTGTCCTGCGTGGCATTCGCCGTGGCTTACCTCATATTTGGGCTTACCCCATAAGCGTTGTTCTCTTTTCGTATCTTTTAGTCGATGTGGCCCCTTTGAATGAATTGGGTCAGTGGGTTGTCTGGGGTTTGGTGCTTCATGCTTTGGTTCATTTAACTGGCTCATTTTATTTTGGACATCGGTTCAGTGAAAGTTTGGTTCGACGAGAGCTTCAGCTTAAAGCCAAAAACAAGCAGATTCAGTTGTTGAATCAAGAAATCAAAGAGCAGGTACTCAGCCGTTACTTACCTCCCGCGCTGATCAACGATATTTTCGATGGCAAAATATCAATGGACACCCAGCCCCATACCAAGAATGTTACGGTGCTCTTTAGTGACCTCTCGGGCTTTACGAGGATGAGTGAAGAGCAGGGGGCACAAGTGGTATCTGAGTTTTTGAACGACTACTTGACCGCAATGAACGAAACCATATTCGCAAACTCGGGAACCATTGATAAATTTATTGGTGACGCGATTATGGTTATCTTTGGTGCGCCCATGGAAATGAGTGGTCACGAGCAAGCCAACAATGCCGCACGATGTGCGTTGGCCATGCAAGAGGCTATGGTTGGCGTTAATGAAAAATGGAAAGACCGCAACATTACCAATGTAGCCATGCGGATTGGGATTCATCAGGGCAATGCCGTTGTGGGGAATTTTGGCTCGCAACAGCGTGTGGATTATACGGCCATTGGGCCCAGTGTAAATCTTGCATCTCGTATTGAGAACATTTGTGAACCCGGCCAAAGTTATATTTCCGAAGGGGTTCGGGAATTATTGGACCCAGACATAGATGTGGAGCCGGTAGGTGATTATGAACTCAAGGGAATACAGACCACCACCTCTGTTTTCCGACTTGTTAATTGATAAGGGTCCTCGCATAGGTAGGGTTTATGTGCGAAGCTTCAACGAAAATCATCAACTTGAAATGAACTTTTAACACGTCTGAATCTGGGTGCAGAAGGAAGCAAGATGACTCGTGTCTTCAATGGTAATCTGGCGGTCTTACGACAAAGATGGCCTGATGTGGCCGATGCAATAGAGAATTCAGAACCTTTAAAGTCTATAGAACTGACCCAAACAAAGTGTCCGGCCTTGATGATTGATGGCATTCATCTGAGCAGTGCTTACGATGTTTCTCGGGAGGCATCGCTGCAGGCACGTTTGGTTCCTGAGTCATCAACCGAAGCAACCATTTATGGGGTAGGTACTGGAGACTTGATAGGTGAAATCTTGAGCCGCGAGGCCATTGAGAAGCTGTCGGTTGTTGTGATGAATGAAAGTGTGGCAAAGGTTTCGCTTGAGACCTATCGGCATCACCGATGGCTCTCTGATTCTCGTGTTGAGCTTTCTATGGTGGGCCCTGAAGATTCTATTCGCTCTCCATTTGCTATCATTCCTCCAATGCTGAAATTGGCATCGAATGCCGGCAAAAAACTCGCTGAGGCCATTGGGATTTATATGGGCCAATTACAGTCCGATTATCACTTTAAGACCGGTACGGATTTCGATGGCATTGCCAGTGCAGTTGAACCATTTATTGCTGCCGATGGAGATGTGGCGAGTTTGTTTGGCTCTCAGGCGGGCAAGTTATGTGTTGTGGTTGCGGGGGGGCCTTCCACGGATACATTCTACAAACGTATTCAGGAGCAACGTGATGATATCTGCTTGATTGTTCTTTCTACCTCTTACCCGGTGATACGTGGTTATGGCCTGCAACCTGATGTTGCGGTTGTCGTTGATAAGAATGAACAGACCACTTCTCAGTTGGTTCTCGACGGCGAGGATAAGCCTGATACTAAATTGGTTTATTTTCCCTTGGTTCGCACCCAAACCTTAGAGGGTTGGAAAGGGGAAAGGCTGGTTGCTTATTCAGAAAATGAAACCCACTTTTTGAGCTTAGCTGAAAAATACCCGAGAGGCAGGTTATGGGTTCAGGCCACAGCAACTCTGGCCGCTGTAGATTTGGCCATTAAGATGGGAGCATCGCGCATTGGTCTTTTGGGGGCTGACTTTGCTTTCCCCGGGGGAAAAACCCATGCCAACAAGGTTGACTATTCCATCGATGCCACGAAGCCTTGGGTGACTCAGACCGTTGAGGGGATGCAAGGTGAGATGTTATCAACCACTCTGCTTTTAATCGATCACATGCGCTCGTTGGAAAAGCACATCGCTCGACATCCTGATGTTGATTTTTTTAATCTCAGTAATCTTGGGGCCAAGATTGAAGGAGCGGATTATGTCGACGGCCGATTCTGAACCCAACCCGTTAGCATCTTGCATTGTCTCTGCTGCCAATGCGATGCGCGTGGGATTTGATGGCATGGGCAATAAACAACTCGTTACGCTCTTTGAACTTTTAGAGCCGCAGCTCGAAGTTGGCGGTATCAAGAAGCGTTTGAAGCTTCAGTTGATTTTGTCGAAACTCTTCGAAGCTCAGAAAAGACACGACCACATCGGTATTGCCGACTGCCTGGAGTATGAGCTGGGGCCAGCTTTAGGCTTGCAGACTCCGGGAAATGAGGTATGACTCTGGCCTGATCCATTCTTACGAGGTTGTAAAATCATGTCAGATTCATTGAAGAGATTTCGTCAGATTTCCATGGCTGAGGGCCTCTCATTTCTGGTCTTGCTCTTTATTGCGATGCCTCTGAAATATGCATTTGGATATCCGTTGGCGGTAAAGATTGTAGGTTGGCTACACGGGGTTTTGTTTATTATGTATTTCGCTCAGGGCCTTCAAACAGCCCGCAAAGAGCAATGGTCGACGCAATTGATGCTTGGAGCGGTGGTGGCTTCGGTGCTTCCATTTGGGCCGTTTGTTCTTGATAAGCGCCTCGCTCAAGATTGATTACTTTTCTAATTTTTCTGTTTTAGTGTTTTGGTTTTTGGCCCATTTGAGGCAGGCCCTTGGATCTCTGCGCCTTGACGAAATCAAGTTCCATCTTTAAGGGGGCGCCGTGACTTAGGGTAGAAGAGTTGCTCCTTGCCGCGGAGCATGTTGTTTGGGCTCTTCTGTCTGCCTCCCCGTATGGACACGTAAATGTTGGAACTGTTGATAAGCCTTACTTTTGGTATCTTTTTTTGGACCTTTGCTGAATACGCCACCCATCACTGGATCAACCATCTGGGTAAAGGCAAGAATGCCTTGTCTCGTTCTCATTTGGAGCATCATCGAACCAGTGAGTTGGTGGACCCAAGATTAAAGTATTTGAGCGCTGCATTTCTAGGACTCTTCTTTGGCAGTTTGGCTGTATTCATGGTGGGTTTTACCCTGGGCATGGCTTGGACTACCGGTTTTGTCGGTGGTTATTTGGTCTATGAGAGAACTCATGAGCGTTTGCATACCCACAAGCCTTCCCATGCCTATGGGGCGTTATTACGCCGTCATCATTTTTCTCATCACTTTTCCTCGCCCAAATACAATCATGGAGTGACCACTCGGTTTTGGGATTGGGTCTTTCGCACGGACGCGCCTTTGACGAAGATCAGAGTACCGCGGCGATTGGCGATGGATTGGTTGCTTGATGCTGAAGGCCGCGTATTACCTGAATACTCGGCTCACTATGAAATTCGTTAGGTTAAGCGTACTTTAACAATATAATTTTTCTGCGATTCGTCAGTTCACGCTTGTTTAAATGAATTGAGACCTTCAGTGTATACTTTGGTGAGGTGCTCAATGGCTCGATTGTGGCGGATGATATTGACGGGGCTTCTGGCGACTGTCTTGGCTTCGGTTTTCTACGGATGCAGTGAAGACGAGGCAGCGTGTATCGACGCTACTTGTGATGGTGTTCAGGAACCGGAGCCTACTACGCCGAGTCATGAGCCGGAACCCAGTGACACCGATGCCACTGAACCCGTGGACCCAGACCCCAGCGATGTAGACCCCTCCGAAGATAACGCACCTGTGGATGAGTGTGTGTGGCCGGAATGGAGCGCTCTTTATGATGCCTCATCTGAACGCGAACCGGATGTTCAAGAACACACTGAAGATGCCTTGATCACGCGTCTGGCTGATCGGGCCAGAGACCGACATGCTCGGGAAGACATTGTGAATGGAGTGCCTTTTCAGGCCTATGACCATTATCTCTCGTTTTACTGGGAGCAACGGGTCGCCAACATTGAAATCATCGATCGGGTTGCAAAGGGTGGAAGTGATATAACGGTAAACTTCATGACCCTGGACCAACTCAATCCCGCGGAGTTCAGAACATTTTACGGCAACAGCCCCTCGGTGGCTCTGTATCACAACAATATGTCCGATATGCACAACCAAGGTGTGACTTTGGAGTCGGTTACTGAGTCGGCAGAGTACCCAGGAGAAACTGAATACGCTTATACTGCGAACCTTACGCATCAGCTTCCGGAGAATCGACCCTTGGTGATTGGGGACCGGATTGAAATCGAATTGAGTCAATTCCTTTTGGCCCCGCGCAACGGACGAACGAACTATTATGGTACTGCGCTTCTCTATATTGTAGGTGAGGGTATTGTGCCCTGGTACGCGAAGGAGAAAGAAGAAGCCGCCACCCCGGCGCAGCGAGCCCAGGCTTCTTTTGACTCTTTTGCTCTTCCGGAAAACGCCTGGTTAGGTGGATGGACCACACTTGCTTATCATTATTCCAACGAACCAGACCATCGCTTTAAACAAATGGCGGGTAATATTTCGTGGAAGAGTGGTCACCCATTTATGCATGGACGCCGCCTGCATCATACCAATTTTATGGATGGGTCTCATTCTGAACCAGATAATCCCATATTTAGCGAGCAGATGGGCAAGGTTGGACCCATTGCAGTTGCTCAGAGCTGCGTGTCTTGCCATTTGAACAATGGGCGAGACATTCCAACGGCGGTGGGGCAACCTTTGCATCGGGCGGTGGTGAAAGTAGCCGCTAACGAGGATGGATTGGCTCACGAAATATTGGGTGATTCACTCCAGCCCCTCAGCGAATCAGGTGGCTTTGGTGATTCTCTTTTTAGGATTGAGGCGGAAGATTATGCGTCGGCTCAGGGGGTTCAAACTGAAGGTACATCTGATTCTGGCGGCGGTGAGAATGTCGGTTATTTAGATGCTGGCGATAAGATGTCCTACAGCCCCATCGATGTGGCTGAAGATGGGACTTATGTCTTTGCCGCGCGAGTCGCAGGGCAACTTCATGGAGGAAGCTTTCTCTTAACTGGGCCAGGAGGTAACCCGGTTTATGCAGAGGTCAGCGTTCCTAATACCGGAGGGTGGCAAAACTGGACGACTTTATCGGCCAATATTTATCTCAATGAAGGGTCTCACGCTTTTGAGATTGTTGTGCAGACTGGCGGTTGGAATATCAATTGGTTTGAGTTGCTCGAGCAGGGCGAAGCGGTGGCCAGTGAACAACCGGTTATTTTAAGCGAGTACGAGTTGATTGAGGGGACCTATGGGGATGGTGAGCCGTTTACCTTGAGAAAACCTGTTTATACTTTTGAGGGAGAGGGACCTGAGTTTTATTCCGTTCGCTTAGCGCCAGCACTCTTGGGTCTGGGGCTTTTAGAGGCGATTGATGAGGAAACATTGGTTGCTTTGGCGGACCCTTGTGATGAGGATGGCGATGGTATCTCGGGGCGTTATCGTGTGGTGGAGCGAGGGTATGATTCGCAATCGGTTGCTATTGGAAGATTTGGTTATAAAGCCAGTACACCTGGCTTGGTGTACCAGGTGGCTTCTGCTTTAAATCGCGATATGGGAGTTACCACTTCGATTTACCCATTTTTGGATGGTGAGACTTCCAGCGACGCTGGGCAACCAGAGCTAAACGACGCTGACCTCGAGTTGATGCGTCGTTATGTATCGCTCTTGGGGGTACCTGCTCGGAGAGATTTGACCAATGAAGAAGCGCTTCGGGGCGAATCATTGTTTCAGGAGGCGGGTTGCGAGAGCTGTCATAGAGATACCTTAGTCACCGGAAGCAGTCATCCCTACGCAGAATTGCGGGAACAAACCATTCACCCATTTACCGACATGCTCCTGCATGACTTGGGAGATGGTTTGGCTGACTCTCTCAATGAAGTCAATGTGCCGGCCCGCGAGTGGCGAACGGCACCGCTCTGGGGCATCGGGTTGACTGCAGGAGTCAGCGGTGAGGAAGTTTATTTGCACGATGGCCGGGCCCAAAGTTTAGAGCATGCAATCTTGTGGCACGGCGGTGAGGCCGAGGCAGCCAAAGAAAACTTTAGGATGATGTCGGCTGCCGACCGGGCAGCTTTGGTGAAATTTTTGAAGTCGCTCTAAGTTTAGGGAGCGGTTTGGTTTGCGAGCCACAGGTCTCGCATTTCACAAAGGTAGCTATTCTCATTATGAAGCGCTTCCTGCGCTTCGCTGACAATCATGTCAAAGAGAGAACCAATGTTAAGATTGGACCAGTAGTCGGTGTCCTCTTCTTCTTGGAGACCGGGGAAGTGGGTAAGGTCTCCATTGGTTTCAATTCGGTAGAGTTGGCCCGCATGGGTGTAGGCCAAGTCGCTTAAGAAGCCTTCACTGAAGCTCGTTAGGCCCATGGGGATAAAGTTGGCTGCCGCGTTTGCGGCATCCCCAGCGGGTGGTAGGTGAGGGACAATGTCTACACCATTCACAAAACGGTAGTGGCGTTGGCCTATTTGCTCGTAGAAGTTTTCCGCGAAGAAAGTATCGCCGACTCGTGGTGAAGCGTGGGTGTAGAGCGGGGCAATTTCAAACCCTGTGGCCATCAGACGTGCTGCCGTGATGGTAGCAAGCGCTGCACCGAGACTGTGTCCACTGAGCCAGATTGCTTGGCCTGGGCGATGGAATGCGTAGACGGTATCGAGAATCTGCTGCCACTCGCTGTTGAGCACGCTGGCAAACCCTTGGTGAACTTTTCCTTCCACGTCATACCCGGCGTCAGCTTGGAAGAAGTAAAAGTTAGCAAACCAGTCGATGATTTGTTTGGAGCCTTGAAAAGCAATGACCTGGCTTTGGTTGTTGGCGGCAATTAAGACTTGCAAACCAGCCGCCTCGTTTTCAATGTATTGATAATCCGTAAAGCCGAGGTCGAAGAGTTCGTTGCGGGTACTCTCTTCGCCGCCCGTAAAGGAACGCTTGGCAAACCACATACTCCAGAAAGCATTGTCGAGTGAGTAACCGTCTTCGAGTGGATTGAATGTATAGGGAATCTGGATGTTTTCGCACTCGAGTGTTTCACCGGCAGGTGCGGTCCATACCAGTGTGGGCTCTGGTTCCGGTTCTGGTTCGATTT
>CAZZDT010000118.1:0-7861 GCA_964652435.1 uncultured Bdellovibrionales bacterium | reverse complement strand
TTAACCCATTCAATTTTCTTAGAAAGGTTGTACCCGGGGGGATCTCAAGACAAGGGAATCCGGGCATTGGGTCAGCGCACCCGTGCAATGGGCAGGCCTCAGATTAGATTGTTGCGCATGGGCCGGGAGCTTTATCGCGCGGTGAACCCTCTGCTGGAAGGCTTTCGCGCCAGCCGTTTTGAGCTGCGTCTTCACAAGTTTGTCTTTCCCAAATTGCGCCAGCTTTGGCTAAGGCGCGGCATCTATTGGCTTAACCGGCATCTTTTGCCGTTGATTCAAAAAAGGCTGCAACAAATCAATAAGGCCCAAACGCCTCGAGAAAAAAAACGCGTGTTGAATCGTATTCTGGAGGAACTTGAAAAAGACTTTGCGCCTTTTCAAGAAACCATTGTCCGGCTGCACAGCTTAGAGTCTTCCCCATCAACCGGCGATGCTTCACCATTGCCCGATCATTGGACGCAAGCAATGCTTAGGGGGCGCTATGTCTGTGAACCCGAAGCTAAGAAAAACTGGGCTGCGATGAATTGGACCGAACTTTGCCTGCCGCAAGATGAGAGTTTTGGTTACGACACGGTTGCCAGCCTACATATCCGGGCGTCAATCTTGGTTCTTTGTCTTCACGATATGGTGGGCATGTTGGTTGATGCGTTGAACGCCTCTTGGGGCTATGGGGACCATGTCTATGAACTGGATCGCCGGGAGATTCTTGCTCATGGGCAGAAACCTTGGCCGGGCATGAAAGAAGCCTTATGCAATCGAACCCAACGTGAATTGCCGTGGAATCATTTTGAGCCTCAGAGAATAGTTTGGCCAGAGGGCGCAGCTCTTTCACTGAAGGATTCTGGGCAGCACAATCCCAAGCCTGTGGTTTTAGCACCAGCATCTGAGCCGGATTCAGGGCCGGTGCATCAGGGTGATTTAGACAAGATTGTGAGAGGTTCGGTGGTTGTGGTGGACCAACTTCTGGCTTCGGATCTACAGAAAGTGCGCGAGGCAAAGGCTATTTATTGCACGCGCGGCAGCAGTCTAAGCCATCCTATCTTGGTGGCGCGTGAGTGGGGCTTACCGGTCTTTAAAGTGGATCATCAAGAGAAAGAAAGGCTTTTGGAGCAAGCGACCATTGTTTTCGAAAGCGATGGGACTTGGCGCAAAGCTTCTGCTTGAACTGGTCTTGAATCTAAGATTTGATCGAAATGTTCGGACGAAGGGCTCATACAAAACGTATTCGAATGGAATGGAATTTATTGCAGTGAAACTTGGTTTCGAGGTTAGGAACTTTTTGAACTCTTGTGCTGCGGCATGGAGCCAAACCAAAAGAATGAGTTGATGAAGCGGATTGTTGTAATAGCGCTGCCGGTGCTGGTTGCCTTGACCTTAGGGTTGATGTTGGCCAACCACTTAGAGCACCACACACAAAAAGATGGGGTCATCCGTTTAACATCCTTGCCGGCTGATATTTTTTATCTCGACGCCTCGTCGATTTCCCGCCGCGGCCCTGGTGGAGCTTTGGTGGTTCGCCTCGATAGTCCGGTCGAATTTATTCCTCATCACTATAAAGAGGCCGGGTTAGAAGAACCTTTAACGGCGGATGCCTGGGCCAAGC
This sequence comes from uncultured Bdellovibrionales bacterium, assembly GCA_964652435.1. Taxonomy (GTDB): domain Bacteria; phylum Myxococcota; class XYA12-FULL-58-9; order XYA12-FULL-58-9; family JABJBS01; genus JABJBS01. The sequence continues at coordinate 6,258 of CAZZDT010000118.1, read as the reverse complement.
ATTTGGGCGCACCCATGGTCTTCAATGCAGGGCAGTACGATGAGAATATGAACCATCTGGGCTGGCTGAAATCCGAGGGCAAATGGTTAACGCGGCATCGTAAAAAGCAATGGATGGGACTTTTGCTCAGTGGTCCCTTGGACCAAAGCGTATGGGCACGCATCGGTGATTTAGAGGCGCTGGATGCAAAAATTGTTGACCGTTATGACCACGCATTGCAATCCATGATGCTCTTTGACCACGCAGAGAAAATTCGCGTGCGCGATACAGACCGTGCGGCTTGTCGCAGTGTCTTGGCGGAAGATACCCAGGGACGACTCTTGTTTATTCAAACCCAAGGAGCCGTTACTTTGGCGGACCTTGCACGTTGGTTGTTGACCACCGATTTAAGCCTGGTGAGAGCCATGAATCTTGACGGTGGCATTGAATCTCAGATTGCTCTTCATACACCAGAGTTTCAGTTGAGTATGTATGGGCATTATGGAACCCAAAACAGTGCGATTCCAGGTACCGAAGGAATGGTTCGCTATCCTATCCCTGTGATTGTTGAGGTTCGTCCGCTGAAATTAGCGAAGTGATTCTAGGAAGGCGCTAACATCTTTGGGCCCCATATCCGCGACTTGTCCGTAGGCATCGGCAATGGTGTTAAACTGAAGGTAGTTTAAACGCGAGAGGCTTTTGATGTTTTGCGCTTGCGACGCAACTTGATAGCGCGGCGCCAAGCTGAGTTGACCGTCTTGAATCAAGAGGCTCTCACCGCTGAATAGAATTCCCTCATAGATGTACATCATGCTGTCTCGTGACACGCCCGGCATGCCTACCACATCAATGCTAAAGCCTTGGGTTTGCAAGTGGTCTCCGGGGTAGACGTTGTTGATGCTTTTAAGGGATGCAGGCCGGGGTGAAAGTCTGGCTTTTAGTTTGGGTAAAAGCGCCTTGGGATGTTTGTCAGACATCATGGTGCGGTGGTCTTCGAGGCCTGTGTAGGTAATGGCCTTTTGAAAAATTGGTGCTCCGGCGTTGATTTCCCGGTGAGGAGACGTTGTAAAGATTGCCCGAACATCTTCCAAGCTGCGGTTATGTTCTTGGAGTGCTCGAATGATTTCAGCGGCCTCCGGATTGCTGCCACTGTTGACCAACGCGACTTTTTGGGGACCGAGAAGCATATAGGCAGTGCTTCCCGAAGTGGGAATTGCAACAACATTGGGCTGAATGGTTCGGGCTGGCCCAGGTTCGGCATGGGTACAACCGATTGAAGAGACGGCTATGCAAAGGCAGATGAGTAAATGTACGAGATGCAGTGGTTTGAGATGGACTGTGGGGATGCTCGGGGTCACCAGATCAACCTTGAGTCTCTTCCAACCAATCCATGAGAAGACGTAATGCTTTACCACGGTGGCTGATTGCATTCTTTTCATCGCGAGAGAGCTCAGCGGAGTGACGCGTATCTCCTTGAACCACGAAGAGTGAGTCGTAGCCAAAGCCGTTCTCACCTTTATGCTCGTATCCAACGCTTCCTTCGAAGGTCGCGCGAAATGTTACGGGCTCGTGCTCAGGGCGACAAAGAGCGAGGGCACAAACAAAGCGAGCTTGGCGCTGGTCCTGCGGAACATCACGCATGACTTCTAGAAGCTTTGCGTTGTTGGCATCGTCTTGTCCGTCACCATCCACTCCCGCATAGCGCGCGCTGTATACTCCGGGAGCCCCATCGAGGTGGTCCACGGCGATACCAGAGTCGTCGGCGAGGACCGCTTCGCCGGTCATATTCGCAATGGTTTGTGCTTTTTTAATGGCGTTGGCTTCAAAGGTGTCGCCGTCTTCAATGATTTCGATTTTACCCAGATCTTCCATACTGAGTACTTCAATACCCAGAGGCGTTAAGAGCTCACGAAACTCACGAAGTTTGCCAGGATTTCCCGTGGCGATGCGAACACGCTTAAGCGTCATTATAGGGTCACCCGTACTTTGGTTTCCGAGAGCGGCGTTTCAATGGCTCGCTTTTGGATGTCCACGAGGCTCTCGTTGCACCCAAAGGCAAGGTCGAGCATGGTGTTCATTTCGTCGCGGCTGAAAGTGTTGCCTTCAGCTGTGCCCTGAACTTCAGCGAGTCCACCGGCTCCCGTCATGATGATGTTCATATCTACATCGGCGCGAGAATCGAGGCTGTAATCTAGATCGAGAACAGGCTCTCCATTGATGATACCGACGCTGATGGCTGCGATATGATCTTTGAGAGGGTTGGTTTTGATTTTTCCATCGGCCATGAGATTTTTAATGGCGATGGCCAGGGCCACGTATCCACCGGTAATGGCAGCAGTGCGGGTTCCACCGTCGGCCTGAATGACATCGCAGTCAACGGTGATCATGAACTCACCCATGGCTTCCATATCAACCACAGAGCGAAGGGCGCGGCCAATCAAACGACCAATCTCTTGGGTACGTCCATTGATTTTTCCGCGGTGGGAATCACGACCTTTACGGCTGTTGGTGGCGCGAGGAAGCATATCGTATTCAGCAGTTACCCAGCCCTTGCCCGAACCCGACATCCACTTAGGAACGCGTTCATCAACAGAAGCGGTGCAGATCACTTTGGTATCGCCAGCTTCAATGAGGCATGAGCCTTCTGGATGGTCGATGAAGTGAGGGGTGATAGCTACGGGGCGGACTTGATCAAATGGTCTTCTTGGCATGAGAGCTTTTTGAGTGACGAGGCGAGGGAAGTCAAGCGTGTAGGGAGGATTTTCCCCATTGAATGTATCGGGCTAGGGTCGAAGCTGGGCTCGGGCCGCTGGCTTGGGCTTTTGGCGCTGGACTTGAAGAATAATGCCTTTGGCAATCCCTTGGGCAATGCGGTCCAAATGCTCTTTTTGTCCTAATTTCGGACATTCTTTTTCATTGGTAAGAAATCCGACTTCAACAAGAATTGCGGGCATGTTCGTCGATTTGAGCACCATAAATGGGGCTTGGAGAACACCTCGATTGCGGGCCCCTAAGGTTTTTGCCAGCGTGCCCTGTAGCTGAATGGCGAACTTTTGACTTGATTGGTGATTTTTCTGGTGTTGCAGCTGTCCCAGAATCTGAGCCAGTGGGTCGGATTTTTCAGCGATATGATGGTGGTGATGCCCATTTTCTCGTTTAGCGAGGGCCAAAGCGTGTTTGTCTGAGGCTTTATGGGAGAGAAAAAATGTCTCGACCCCATGGCTTTTAGGTGATGGGGAAGAATTGGCATGAATGGAAACAAAGAGCGAGGCGCCGAGCTTATTGGCGATTTCAGGCCTCTGCGTTAATTCAATATCGTTGTCTTGGGTTCGTGTGAGCTGGGCTTTTACGGTTCCAGTTTGATTGATGAGGGCTGCGACCTTTTTGCTGATGGTCAGCACGACATCTTTTTCTTTGATGCCGCATACTCCAACAGCGCCATCCTGCTCGCCACCGTGGCCGGGATCAATCACCACCAAAGGGGTTGAGCTCATAGAAAGCTGCGCAATAAGAAGAAAAATGCCCATGGGGCTATCCTACCGAGCTGAGTCTGAACCGAAAGTTTTTCGCGCTTTGATGTGGATCTTTAGAGGGTAATGCCCATGGAAATCCACATCATCGTCAAGTTGACCATGAGGTGCGCAATGATGGGCGGCAGAATACTCTTGGACCGAATATAGAGCCAAGCATAGGGAATTCCGGCGAAAACCATGATGGCGCCCATCCAGTACCACTTCATCCAAAAATCGGTATCAAACCAAAAAGATTGAAAGGTGATGTGATAGAGCCCGAAGATCAGCGAGCTGGTAAATAAAGCGACGCTGAAGTCTTGGAGGCCTTCGTGCAAAATTTTGGTGAGGAATCCCCTGAAAAAGATTTCTTCAGCAATGACGTGAAGAATGGTCAGTGCCAAAACTTCCTCGAGATGGCCGGTGATGCGCTGTGCGGGAGATTGAAAGCCGATAAATATGCCCCAGAGCATGGCGATCAGAATAAAGTGCAAGGGTGTGCGCCAACCTAGAGTCCCCAAAGCCGCAAAGGGGTTCTTTCGGAAATAGAGCGAGATACCGGCAATGCCGGCGATGATCAGGCCGCACCTTCTATAAAAGAAGAAGGGGTCATCGCTGCTGTAGTAATATTCCTGGCTTCCCATTCCGACGATATTGGAGACGAAAAAGAGTCCCGTCAGGATTGTGAGAGCAAATATAAGCAATGGAACAATGCTCATAGGCTCTTCGAGTTCTTCTTGTCGAACACGTTCGGCGGTGTTGAGTAAAACGTGAATCTCCGCCAACCACTCAGGGTTGTGCTCACTGAGTACCAGGGCTCGTTGTTCGTGGCGTTTGGCAAGACTCTCTTTATCCATTTCCAGGTGGATACGGGCCAGGGCAGCGTGGGCCAAAGCATTGCCCTCGGCAATGCTGATGGCTTGATGGGCCAGTTCGAGGGCTCGTTTGCTGTGGCGACTTGGGGTGATCAAGAGGGTGCATACCGCCAGATAAGCCAAAGCGTCGGTGGCCTGTTCTTGCCGGTCGGCCAACCGTTGAAATTTTTCTGCCGCGGCTCGGTAATCGTGACCAAGAAAGAGATGGCGTCCTTCGTCTTCAAGGTTCTTGCGGAGTTTGTACTCTTGAATCTGCGATGCGGCGGATTCTTGTTCCGAACGAGAACGGTGTTGATAGGCCAGTGGATTGCGACTGATCTTCAGCGATGGCTTGTAACTCGTTTCGAATTTCAGAAGCCCCATTTGGGTCATGGTGAAAAGTGCTCTGAGAACTTCGGCTTTTTTCGCCGGAGATTTGAACTGTTGAATCAGCTTGGAGACGATGACTCCAGATTGAGTTTCTTCCAGAAGCTGGCGTTCCAGTTCAGTCAGTTCCCAAATAATGGCACCACTGGCCGGGTTGGCTTTCAGAGGGGCTTGAACTTGCAGCAAATTACCCACAATTTTTTCAACGCTCGGTAAATCCGTAGGCAGTGTTCGCCAAACACCCGACCGGACCATATCCATAAAGGATAAATTGATAGCGGGACTTAAGTGAGAGGCACGCACGTCGCGATGAAACTCCGCTGAACCTTTGGACCAGCTAAAGGCCGGTAAGATTTTGAGGCGAGCATGAAATTGCATCAAGTCCATCAGTTTGGGCAGGGTCACCAACTCTTGGGTGAGAAGTCCCCAGCCTAAAGACCGAGACTCTCGCTGACACACTCCGGTGATATGCTCTGCTCGGCTTTCGGAGATAACGCCTTTTTGAATCAAGAAACGGCCAAGCTGTTCACTCTTAATGTTGGAGTTCGAGGCAATGGGTAGACCCGCCGAAAGAGCAATGGTTCGCCGGCGCCCTTCATGTTCCAAGACGAGAAAGCCAGTCTCATGTTCCTGAAAGAGTTTAAAGAGGATTTCCGAGAACGGTGATTCATCTAGGTCGAAGGTGTAGTGGGCGGTGCTGTCTTGCAGCAGGTTTGGGTCACGTAATCGGGCTTGGCCGGCGGCGATGCGGGCGATTTTTAGGTGTTGGCAATAGTGGGGATGTTCGGCCAGCGTAATTTGCGCTCCGTATTCCGTTTCTTCCACCACACTGTTTGCATCCAGCTCACCTATGAAGATGCGGTCGAGCACTGAAGCATCAAGTTGGCCTTGGGATTGTCCGCCACCGATCATCGAATCAACCTCTTGGTCTAAGCTTTTTGCCCACTCAAGTGGGGGCAATTGCTTAAGATTATACCAACTAAGGGCCTGCGGCCAGATTTGGGTACCGGAAATCCCACGGTCATACTACACTAGATCTTATGAGTACCCGTATCGGTGGTGGCGTAAGCACCCAATTGAATCCGTTTAGTCAGCAAGCCAGTGCTTCCAAGCAGTCGGCTCAGGCACCTGAAATTGGGCAACAAGTTACGCAAGCACTCTTTGGAAAAGCCAAGCCGCCGGTCTTGGATTTGGCTCGATTTCCCCATTTGGCTGAGCAAATGAAGATGCTCAAGCAGTATAAGAAGAAACTGGCGACCATGGCCGGTGATGAGGAGGATGATTACGACCTCTGTCTTGCCGATGGAACCATTGCCATGATCGATGAAGAGGGGATGATTTACGTCGGGGCGGGTTTTTTGGAGGCCTGTGCTGAAGAGAAAGAAATCTTGGTGGGCGTTTTGGCCCATGAGATTGGCCACCGGCCCAAGCGCTGGAAAGAATATAAGGAGCGAAAACTGCTCACGGTGGAAGATTTACAAGCTCTGTGTCGGGAAGAAGAAACTCGGGCAGATATTTTCGCCGGTAAA
>CAZZDT010000117.1:0-7894 GCA_964652435.1 uncultured Bdellovibrionales bacterium | reverse complement strand
GACCAATGTGGATTTCCCAGATCCCGTTGTACCCGCCACACCAATGGTTTCGCCCGGCTGGATCCTAAATGACACATTATTCAAGATGGGTTGCTCAGGTAAGTAAGCGAAAGCTGCATCTTCGAAATCCACCGCACCAGTGAAGTTCTGGAGGTTTTTCGGATTCTCAGGATCTACAATGCTGCTTTCGCTATCAAGTAAACCAAAGGTACGTCGTGCACTGGCCGCAGCGCGCTCAAAATCGTCCAACGTCACCCCAAGTCGAGTCAGCGGCCATAAAACCCGCTGAATCATCATGCTAAAGAGAACCAATTCCCCTACCGTAAGGCGTCCGGTATCTTCCAGCACCCAGTAGCTTCCCAGCAAGAGCACGCCACCAAAGCCGATGGAAACAGCCATCCGAATCAATGGTACATAAACAGCATTCAAATGAATCGCTGAGAAATTCGCATTTTGATATTCTAAAGATGCTTCCTCAACTCTTTTGGACTCAAAGCGCTCTGCCGTAAAGCTTTTGATCACTTGGATACCAGCGATGTTGTTCTCCAAGCGGCTGCTCAAATGCCCTACCGCTTCGCGAACCTTTGAATAGCGTGGAGAGATCATGCGCTGATAACGAAAACTGCCCCAGATAATCAGTGGTATGGGCAAAATTCCAACCAAGGCCAACTCCCAGGAAACCCCCAACATCACGGCACCTGAAAACAAGAAGAGTACAACAAGCTGCAATAAGTCGTTGAAGCCGGTGTTTAAGAAACGCTCAAGCTGATTCACATCATCACCGAGCATCGCCATGGTTTCCCCAACTCGATGATTCTCGAAGAATGCGATTTCTCGTTTTTGAATGTGGTTGTAAGCATCCATGCGAAGCTCATGCTGAACTCTTTGAGCAAGACGCATAAAGTCTCGCTGATAAAGCCATTCAAAAAAGCTCTCAAAAGCAAAAATACCCACCCCTAAAGCGGAGAGAAAAACAGCCAACGGCCACGGCTCAGAAGTGTCCATGACCCACGTAATCCACTCCGGCGGACGGCGGCGTACACTGTCAATGACCCAACCGACCAAAATCGGGGGCATCAGGTCCAAGACCTTGTTCAAAACGCTCCAGAAAGAAGCCAGATAGAATGCACTGCGATGATTGCCGAGATACTCGAACAATCGCTTCATGGGATGCTCAACTTGGGTACTCATGAGATTCTGTCTCATATCCCCGCAGCCCTTGGCAACGCCACAGACCCAAAAGTCTGCATCCAATGGGTAAGTTCCTCTTGGAAGAAGGCCCAATCTGTCCTAAGTATGTCGTCGGCTCATTTTTGGAAAAGAGAATAATTTCTGTGTCAGTAGCGAATAAAACCCTCACCTTTAGAGATATCGATGAACTGGAAGCCTATTTGCAAAATCTTCCAGAATACACGGCCTGGGGGCTCAACAACGCCAAAAGCGTTCAAAGTCTTTGGGAAGAAATCCAGCTCGGTGAATCTACCATCAGCGAAAACGGCCATCGATTGGTCCGAGTCGTGGTCGCCGAAATACGACGCCAAGTAGGCGGCGATAAGATTCTCATGGAGCTCGAGCAAACCCTGGCGGACGGGCGTAAAAGGGTTCGCTCACAGCGGCCCATGGCCGAAAAAATCATCGGCGAGGAAACTCCCGAAGCCGCTCTCTTACGAGGCTTATCAGAAGAGTTATCCCTTCAAGAGGGCGAGTACTCCATCCTCTCTCCTGAACCCCTTATCTCCCGAACCAGCCGAATGTCCGGGTCATACCCTGGTGTGATGAGCCAATACGAACGTCTGATATATCAAGTACTTGCACCGAACCTGCCCTTGGAAGACTTCACCATTGTCGAGCCTGATGGTCTTCGCTCAGCCACGTGGGGCTGGCGAGAGCCTGTACCGGGGGAATAAAAGCCCATACTCAGACATTGTTCTGAGTATGAAATACCTAGCCCAAACCCTCCTCTTTTGTGCCCTTGTTCCATCCAACGCCTTTGCCAACACCATCCAAGCCGAACATATCACTGAGGCTGCACTGGAAAGAACCAAGGCAGACGTCACCTACGACGGACGATATTTTTCAATTGCCTATCCCCAAGGCGACGTTCCTTCCCATCTTGGCGTCTGCACCGACGTGGTGATTCGAGCCTATCGGAAACTTGGAATCGATCTTCAGCAACTGGTTCACGAAGATATGCGCCAGAACTTCGCCGCCTATCCAAAACGGTGGGGACTTCGAAAACCTGACCGCAACATCGATCACCGGCGAGTTCCAAATCTTGAAACCTATTTCACCCGCAAAGGTTTCGCCCGAAAAATATCCAAGAACGGTGCAGATTATCTTCCAGGGGATTTGGTCACTTGGGATCTAGATCCGAGCCGACGAGAGCTCCCTCACATCGGTATTCTTGTTCCCAACCCGCAGGGGCCCGGTCAGCCCTGGGTCGTTCACAACATAGGAGCAGGCCCGGAACTTTCGAACTCACTCTTTAGCTGGAAAATCACGGGGCACTTTCGCTTTTTACCCAAAGCGCTCAAATCCCAATAAATCAGGATTTCGCTCTTCATTCCGCTATGGTATCAACCCGAACCAGAGGCCACACTTTCGAACAAGCGAGTACAGACCATTTCTGCTCCCGACAAAGAAGCAAGCGCTGAAGACTTGATTCAAACGTTGGAATCCAAGGGACTCCACGATGAGGCAAGTAAATTGCGTGAGACCCAGCAAGAGCTCAATGCATTGGTTCGACCTCCAGGACTGGTCAGCGAGCTAACGGAAAACCTCAAGGATAAAGCTCGGCGCCAGTGGGAGTTGGTGGTCGGCGAAGTCCAAGAAACAGCAGAGCTCGTAGAGCTCATCAACCGCAGAGTCATCAACGGGGAAAAACTTACGGCTCAAGAACGTAAACAAGCTCAAGAGCAAATTCTCGATATTATGAAAATGGTTCCCGCGGGCATGATCGCTACTGCCAGTGCTCTCTCACCACTTCCTATGACCCTGGCCTTCACTCCCGTAGTCCTCAAAAAGTTAGGGTTACTTCCATCGAGATGGCGAGAGGCTCACGTGCTTGAAACCCTCAAAGAGCAAAGTGCCAGGCTTCAAGAGTTGGGTGAGGCCGAACATGCGGAAAAGATCCAACACTTAGCCGCAGAAGTAAAAGCACAAGCGGATGCACGCGAAGTCACGGGCTCAACCGCCAAGCTTTTGAGCTATTGGAACACCAATAGCCAAGGACCCATCTCTACTGAAGACCGCAACGCCTACGATTTTACCGTAGAAACCCTGCGTACCCTCAGAACCTCCGAAGCCCATCGCCGAGCCTGGTATTTCCAAATTGATGACGAAATCTTTGGCCCCTTACCCCTCGCCGAGGTCGAAAAACATCAGCCTGACAACCGGTCCATCCTGGTTTGCCATGACCGCATGCTCAAATGGGTTCAACTCACAGATATAGCCCAATAAACGAGCACAATTACCCCCTCCAAAAATTGCCCTAACCCCTGATTTTATTTAGACTCTTAAGATAAAATTCGATGCAATAAAGCATGCTTGTGAGGAAAGTGGTCAGCATATGAATTGCAAATGGATAATCGTGCTACTGACTCTTTCGAGCTGGGCTCCCACGCCGCTCTTCGCACAGAGTAAGGCCGAAACATTACTCACCGAAGCCAAAGCACTTTTTGAGGATATGGAATACGACGCCGTCATCCCCAAAGCCGAAGCAGTTGTTGAAGATCCAGACTCAACCACCCAACAAAAGCTAGACGCCTATTTACTCAAAGGAAGCTCGCTGGTGATCATTGGAAACTCAGTGGATGCAAGTATTCCATTTCGAAGCGTTCTGAGAATATCTCCAAACCACGAACTGCCACCCAACGAATCTCCAAAAATTGTTAGCGTCTTCAATTTGGTTAAACAAGAAGAACAAGCCATTCGCGACCAAACCCGCGCCATCGAATTGGCCATGCTGCTTCAGCAAATGTCCATCATTGGGAACATCGATAAAAATCAAACCGGCGGCGTCCCGGTAGAGTTCTCCTATCAGATTCGAGACCCACGCGGCTTGGTGGAGCAATTTCAGGTCAACTACCGTCGACAAGGTGAAAAAAACTATTCTTCATTAGCTCTGAAACAAGAAGAGAGTGGAACATGGACCGGTGATATCACCGGCGAGTGGACTGAAAACGAAGACGGATTCATCATGGAATATCAGTTGGTCACCACCGATTCTGTTGGTGAAAAACTGATTTCTCTTGGAACTCAAAATGAACCCTTGCAGCTCACCATGGCTCCCGGAACAGTTGAAGGTGCCATTCCACTTTACGAGAAAGTTTGGTTTTGGGTGCTCACGGGCGTGGCCGTAGGAACCATTGCAGCAACCAGTGGCTATTTCATTCATGAACGCATGCAACCCCAAGACGGTGCCGCGTTGCTGGTACTGGAGTAAAAACCGTGGCTGACCCACAGCTCATCTTTGAGAAGTACCGCCTCGTTAAACGTATCGCCATCGGCGGCATGGGCGAGATCTTTCTCGCACGGCAAAGCGACACACTCATTGATCGTTTTGTCATTCTCAAAAGCATGTTACCGGACCTCGCCGCCGACCAAACATGGGTAGACCAATTTCTAGGAGAAGCCCGTGTTGCCGCTACTCTGAACCACCCCAACATTGTCTCTATTTACGAAGTGGGTGCGTGGGAAGGCATTTACTACATCGCTATGGAGTACATCGATGGCGATGACCTCACACGACTTATCAGCGGAGCCCAGCGGTCTCGGACTCTGATCCCGCCCGTACTTGCGGCAGAGATTGCCTTAGAAGCTGCCACTGCCCTGGAACATGCATGGCTGGCCAAGGACATTGAAGGTCGCCCTCTCAATATTGTTCACCGCGACATCAGTCCCCAAAATATTATGTTAAGACGAGACGGCGTGGTCAAAGTTGTGGACTTTGGTATCGCACGTGCCGCCAACTTAGTAAGCAAAACACTCACCGGCCAAGTAAAAGGCAAGCTATCGTATATGCCACCCGAGCAGTTATTGGGAACCAAAGTGGACTGGCGCGCCGACCAATTTTCTTTAGGCGTGGTCCTCTGGGAGCTTTGCACTTGCGACCGTCTTATTAAGCCCGGCACATCTCATCTCGACCTAATCGAAACTACCACCAAAAGCCCCATGGAGGACCCTCGAGTCGTTGAGCCCTCCATACCCAACGAGATTGCTGAAATCATTCTCAAAATGGGAGAACGAGACGCCGACGACCGCTACGCAAGCTGGCAAGACATCAAAAACGACCTTTCTGCATTTATTAAAAACACCGATCAAGAAGATACCGTCCCAACCATTGCACAGCTTCAAGAAAATCTTATTGGTGAGGAACTCGATAAAAAGTCCAAAGAAGCCACAGCCTCGACGCCGCAAAACTTCATGATCAACTTGCAAAGTCCCGGTACTGTCCCACTGAGACCCGCGTCATCCACAGCGGATACCGATGAAGATGAGATTGCCACCCGTGCTCATGACCTCTCGAATACTGACCTCAAAGAGACTCGCGTGGATACTCCTCCTGTCTCCAATGAAGCACCTCCACTGGAGGCAAAGCCTCAAGTAGAAACCACTGAACCGAAAAAAGCGAATCGATTTCCTGCGGTGGCTCTCTTCATCGGACTGCTGATCGCCGCTGGCGCGTTTACCTTCTTCGGCCAAGATTCCGCCAATCAGGCCGTTCAAGCGCCAGCATCCAGTCCAAAACCAGCGGCCGCTACTGCCCCCTTAAGCATTCACGTAATGGGTCCCGTGGGCACCACCATTACCCTTAATGGTAAGGTCATCGCGGAAAAAGCACCGACCCAACTCAAGGGACTCGACCACGGTGAACACCGACTGGTTCTTTCTAAGGATGGATACCCGCCCATCACCCAAACCATCATTCTCGATGGCTCGGAAAACCCTCTGGTCGTGAACCCTGTTTTACCGCCCGCATTTGGCATTGCGCTCCTTAAAAGCCGGCCTAAAAAGGTAGGCATCTACAAAGACGACATGCTCATTGGCAGCACAGGTGAATCGCCGCTCTATTTAGAGCCAGGTCAAACCCATGAGCTGGTCTTCAAAAAGCCTGGGTTTCAAGATCAAACCTTGAAGCTAAAATTTGCAGCTGGCCAAACCATTGAACAAAAAATCATTCTCAAGCGGGTAAAGAAATCTACCAAGAAACGCATCCCCGCTACCCAGCCCAAAGCACCTACTCCAAGCTCCGAACCTAAAACCGAGCGAATCGTCGAAACCAAAACCATCATCATCGAGGATAAGCTGGGTTACTTTACACTAAGGACCAAACCCTGGACGAACGTTTTTATCGATGGTGAGTCTTACGGTCCCACGCCATTCGCCAAGCGTAAACTCAAAGCTGGGAAACATAGAGTTCGAATGGAAGGCACACTTGATGATGGAACCCCCATCGTCAAAACAAAAACCATCACCATTGTTTCCGGAAAAACCAACAAGAAAAGCTGGGACTTTACCCAATGAACCGAACAACTCTCCTATCCGTGCAACCGCTACTTGCCTCTTTCTTGCTCATAGGCCTGCTGTTCATAACGGGCTGTAACCGGCAACCAGATATCAGTGTTCAAATTGTAGACGGTACGCAAGAGCAACTGCTTAGGGACCAATTCACGACGGGCATCGACTTTGGATTTCTAGAAGACGATTTCGACATCAATGGTGAAGAGGATACCTGGGATAATTATGAGTGGGTCCGTCTTCAAACCGATAGCCCGGATACAGATCGAATTACCGTCGTCCGCCCCGGCTCAAATACAACATCTCCCCATCCTGGTTATTGGGTAGTTGCACGTTCACAAGAAGGAACCATTTTAGGACGCGGCTACCAGCGTCTTGCATTCAGCAACGATGGCAAGCCCGTTGCTACTGTTACCATTCTCGACTGGTGCGGTAATGATTCCAATAAAGGATATCTTTGCGCCACCGATGACAATGAACGTACCATTTGTGTGCCAGAAACTGATTCCGACGCTTTATTCTGTGGACCATCTCGATGTGGCGACGGCGTTTGGGACAACGGTGCAACCCCACCCGAAGCCTGTGATGCAAGCGACTCGGACGCTTCCCAAGGGTCAGAGACATCCTGTGACTCAGATTGCCAACTGGTAACGGCTCGATGCGGCGACCGGATCGTCAATGCCGATGAAGAATGTGATGAAGGTGGACAAGACACAGAAACTTGTGACAGCGATTGCACCCTGGCGAACTGTGGAGACGAGTACATCAACCCATTAGCCGGTGAGCAATGTGACGATAAAAACACAAATCCAAACGACGGATGTCATAACTGCAGAGCACAAATTTGGACCCCCGAACTGGTGCTCATGAACGAACGCTTACTTGACGAGGTAAGTTTTTCCTACATCGCAGACATTAACTTTGATCTGATGGGCAATATGTATGTGGCTGACAGTGCCAAGGATATTGTCTATCGGGTGAGCGCTCCGGATGGAAGCAGCTTCGAAGCCTCTACTATCTCCGTACTCGCCGGCGGCGCTAAAAACCAGGAAGACAATATTTATGAATCCATGTACGGCACGCGAGGCGATGGAGATTTAGCTCGCTATGCCCTATTGGAGGATCCAAATAAGATACTTATCGACGGTCTGAATAATATTTATATCCTTGAAGGCCCTGAAAAAGATATTGGTGATGAATACGACAATGCGGTTCAGTACGTGCGTCGCATTGATCCAAGCGGACACATCACAACCATCATATCCAGCCGGCACGAGCGTATTCAGCCATCTGAAGATGCCCAAGGTACTATTCGCGATATTGCTCTTGATGGTACCGGACAACTCTATCTGCTGACCTCCACCACTTATGACGA
>CAZZDT010000116.1:0-8018 GCA_964652435.1 uncultured Bdellovibrionales bacterium | reverse complement strand
CAAGCATTTCACCCATAGTTCCGGCGACGAAAGAACGTCCCCAAAAAGCCATTTCACCTTCGCTGCCGGTTCGATTAACCGCCGCGATATAGGCTCCATTGGCGATTGCGTGAGCGCGCATCGATATTTCCCAGCCTTGAGCATACTTTTCTCTTAGGTCTGCTTCTTGAGGATTCCAGCCGATGGCTGTGGGGTAGAAAATAATATCTGCTCCACTTAGTGCTGCGAGTCGTGCGCCCTCGGGGAACCATTGGTCCCAGCAGATGAGAACGCTAATTTTTGCATAACGGGTTTCAAAGACCTTGAACCCAAGGTCACCGGGGGTGAAGTAGAATTTTTCGAGAAAGCCTGGGTCATCGGGAATATGCATTTTTCGATAGATACCGAGATGGCTTCCGTCGGCATCGAGAACCGCCGCGCTGTTGTGGTACACGCCCGAGGCTCTTCTTTCAAAAAATGGAACAATGATGACGGTGGCCAACTCTTTGGCAAGATTTTGAAAGCGCTCAATGATTGGACCATCGCTGGCGTGGGCCAGCTCAAAGTGTTCGTAGCTTTCCTCGTGACAGAAGTAGAGCGTGCCGACGAGCTCTTGAAGGCATATTATTTGGGCGCCTTTTTGGGCACAGTCTCGAATACCTGCTTCGGCCTTATCAAGGTTGTCGGCGGTATTTGGTCCGCAGGTCATTTGAACCAGTCCGATGCGAACATTTGCGGTTCCCATTTGAATCTCCAGTGGCTAGTGGGCGATGGCTTTTAAACCATTTTCCGGTGATCGCGTCCTCAATTCGGTCATTTTACATAAAAGTCTTCAAATTTCCTTGAATTTAGGATCGGATTGTAACGCTCTCTGAGGCAAATGAAAAACTATTGTAAGTCTTTGTTATTAAATAGTTTTTGAAGAAAGTTGAAATAAAAGTACTCAGAAATGTAAGTTCGTGTGTAAGGAGGACATACAGCGGTGAATGTTCTGAAGATCGCCAGAAACGTTCGGAAAAGTTGTCAACCATGTCGTTATCGGGTTGGCAAGAAGAGTGTAGACCATTAGACTACATTTACATGCTGCATCAGACATTGGGCCATAGTATAGTGGTCCACGCATGAGCGCTTTGACCGGGCGACACATGCAAGGTGACTGGGGACGCTAGTTAAGGGAAACGAGGGACTGTCTTATGAATCGAATCTGTCGAAAGTCAGAAGCGGGATTTACGCTGATTGAGCTGACAACTGTCGTCGCAATTTTGGGTATCCTTGTGGCATTGGTAACACCAATGTTCCAGAATTACCTTATCAAGACCAAAGTAACTGAGCTTGATTCTGTAGCTTATGGTGCAAAAACCACCATCGAAGATTACGCGCGATTTAAAGAGAAGCTTCCAGAGAGTGAAAATGATGTTGATTTGAATCCACTCACACAGCCCCGTTACTTGCAGACCATGTCTTGGAATGACAACGTTTTAACGATTGAAGCTGATTCAGAGCGCTTGGGCCTTCCTGACGAGCAGGAACTGTCTTTGGTTTACGAGGCTGTCGTGAATGATGGCAATATCGAATGGACTTGCACGGCTTATGGAGCAACGCGATTCGCGCCCCAAGAGTGTGGCGACGGCGTTTAAAGTGTATCGAACCTGAATTGAAAAAGGCCATCTTATCGATGGCCTTTTTTTTTGCGTTCAGTCGGTTGGCGTGGTGCTCTCGGCCAAGAGTTTCTTGAGCTTATCAGCCCTTTCTATAATCTCTTCCTCGCTGAGGACAAAGCGAACCCCCACCAGTTTGGTATCAGGATCTCTCCAAAGGATTTCTCCGTCAATGGTGACGGTTAAGAAGAATTCTGGCACCTCAATAGACATCTTGATGGTATCGCCAACATCGGCTTGCCAGGTTGGAATGCCCTTAATACAGAGACCACCAAGGGATAAGTCTTTGGCGCGGGCGCTGGTTTGCCCTCCACCCTCAAGATGAACTTTGATTTCGTAATCTACATCGTAACGTGGGTAATGACGCCGATTGTTTTCGCTCATACTTTCACCGCCGATAATGTTTGCTTTCCTTAATTTAAGCGCATCTGGCGGTTTCGAGCAACTATTACCGGTCGTCGACGGTTCAATAAGATCTGGGAAATCGGGCCTTTAGAATCAGTCAACAAATTCAGCCAGGCGTTTGGTTCGCGCTGGATGACGTAGTTTTTTGAGAGCATTTGCCTCGATTTGGCGTGCTCGTTCACGGGTGATTTGGAAGTCTCGGCCCAGGTCGGCCAATGTATGGGCGGTGTTCCCGGCCATGCCGTAGCGTAGCTCCACAACCCGTCTTTCTCTTGGATTCAGCACTTCTAGGGCTTTGTCCATTTCTTCACCAAGCTCAACATGGATAACCGAGACGGTTGGGTTCACTGCTTTTGCGTCAGCGACCACATCCCTTAAGACGCCCTCGGCTTCTGCACCAATGGTCATGTCCAGCGAGATGGGTTCCGCTACCAATTGGCTGATGGCACGAATCTGCTCGAGAGGGACTTCCATTTTATCCGCAATATCCTGCAGTGTTGGTTGTTGTCCCATTTGCTTGGCCAGATAACGCTTCAGTCGACTGAACTTTTTGATGGTCTCAGCCATATGAACCGGAACGCGAATGGTACGCGCTTTATCCTCGATGGCTCGTGCAATGGCCTGTCGAATCCACCAAACGGAGTAAGTGGAAAACTTATGCCCCAGTCTGTAATCGAATTTTTCAACTGCTCTCATCAAGCCGATGTTGCCTTCTTGAATAAGGTCCAAGAAAGTCATGCCCTGATTCATGTACTGCTTCGCAACGGAAACGACCAAACGAAGGTTACCCTCAATAAGCTTCTTTCTGGCCTTAGCTACGCGATGCAGATTCGTTTCGAGGCCGTCGCTTAAGCGCAGTAACTCCTCAGGGGACAGACCAGTCTCACGCTCGAATCGGCGCATCAGCTTGATATGGCTTGTGACCATAGTCTGAGCTTCGGGCCAATGGACAGAAGCCATCTCCCATCCTTTAACACCTGCCAGAGCCTCGGTGAGAGTATAGGGAGTGCTTTGTAGGGCTTCTTGTGCTTCTCTTTGACGTTTGCGAATTCGTTTCACTTTGAGACGAATCGCACCAATGATATTTTCTTTGAGTTTCGCGTGAAACTGAACTGAATCAAGGAAGGCCGTGATTTCGTTGACGGCAGCCTCGCGTTGGTCCAAATATTTGGCTTGAGCGGTTTCGCCTTGAGTGAAAGTCGCTTCAAACCTGTCCCATGCTTCGTGCAAGGGGGCTAAATAAAGCTCGAGTTGATGCCGGACCTTCGCTCCTGGCTCATCCTCTGCAAGACCTTTTGGTGCCGGTGGTAAGTCCCTTGTATCCACAACGCGATCAGCTCGAAGAGCTCCACACTTAACCAAGCGGTGGGCTCGCAGCAGTTCACGGGCAGTCAATGGGATTTGCTTGAGGATATGATTGACCTCAAGGTTTCCTTCTTCGATTTGTTTGGCGAGATAGACCTCGTCTTCTCGTTTAAGCAAACCCTTGGCTCCCATTGCTCGCATGTAGATACGCATGGGTTCCATGCTGTTCTCGGATTGAGTTCCCAGAACTTTGGACTCCACAGCCTGAGAATGAGCGGAGAGGATTCTGCCGTTCTGGTCTTCAATTTGTGTGGATTGCTCGGTGAGCGCTTCACTGAGTCGTTTCCATTTGTCTTTGGTTGGCTTCTTACCAAGTGCATGACGAACGTCTTCGATAGCGAGGATGCCATCGCGGCGACCCCGCTGGAGAAGTTCAGTGATAAGTGGATTGTAGCGCCGTTTGCGACCGGTGCCCGGCGCGGTAGCTCCCGCGTCGGGCTTGACGGTTTTCAAGGTGGTACTGACTCTGAAATCGGCGAGCAATGCATCTGCCGGGTTGAGAGGTACCTCTTTTGCAAAGGTTTGGGCCATTAACAGTGTAGACGCCATGAGCGGCTCCCGTTGTGAGATGTTTTCACAAAAAATCAAACGCTGGTTATTGGCTATGGACACGGATGAACCGGTCACTTCTCTATTTGCAAAGCTGGTGCCACGAACGACAGTCTTTGCTGCTCGGCCCCATTGATGAGGCAAGAAGATAGGGGAAATACGCTAAATAGCTGGTTTGAGGCGGGTATTTATTGACTCAGAAGTAAGGGTTTTCCCTTGGTCCCTGGGGGAGTTTCTCTGGCTCTGGCCCGAGCCATGCAAGAATTGTCGTTCTTTGTGCAAGAAATGCAGTTTTGGTGTGTGCTGAGAGGGCGATCGTTTAACGAGCTTGGACCTGGTTCACTCGGGCAGGGCCAAGCTCATTTGTACCGATTTCTGGTGGGCTTAATACCAGACGTAGAGCTTGAGACTCACGATGCTGTAGGGGAGTAGGTCAACGGGGCTTGTGTTGTCGTATTCCAGGCCATTGGCGAGTAAGATATCAAAATCCAGTGTATTTTCGCCTGCTTGGACGTGACGGGTAATATCGACTCTATCTCCAATGGTAATGGCGCCTGGGCACCATCCATTTCGGCCGTATTCCCAGGTTCCATATTGCGGGCTTACAGGGTTTTGGTCACAGTCGCCTCGCCACGGGTTGATGGAGTAAGTTTCACCGTTCACCACGATATCATGCTGCATTTGGCAGAATTCGGCACAATTGAGAGAGTTTCCGAAGGAGTGGCCGGTCGTAATGAGATGGGCTTCGACTTTACGGATTTGAATGTCCGGCAAGGTAAAGGTGAAGGGCTCAACCTGTGAGTCCACATTGCTTTCAGCTTCAACCTCACCCACCGTAATATTACGTCTGCTCCAGACATTGACGATTTCTTTGGGGCGGACATCAGTGCCAGGGTAGAAGACGAAGCTTACGCTGGTTCGCCAACCTTCACCTTGGGCATGGCCCTCGCCAACCCAGGTATCAATCCACGATGTAATAGCCCGGTCACCTTGAAGCAGGGGAGCCATAGCTGTGACATCGATGTACTGGCACATTTCAATTCTGTAGGGTGTGATGAATCTAGCCAATTCAACACGCTCGTGTTGTTCAGGTTCGGCATCGGGGTTGGTAATGAGCTGAACGCTGGCTGCACGGTCCCAGTGGTCACAAAGACCGTTCTCGGGACATTCCAGCTTCACAATCATGCCTATTTGGGCCCAGTCCCCTGATTCCGGAAAGCTCACATTTGCCTGCACATCACGGGTATTTTCACTTCCAAACCGTTGATAAGCTTGGTCCAGCGCAGGGACTGCGGTGGTTTCCGGGGGAAAGTTTCCGGCGGGGCATTCAAACCAAGGCGCGGCGGTATCAAAGTCATAGAGCTCTGCCTCTATAATAGGTGTCGGATCGACATTCTCGGTGCCGTCACCAGGCTCAGATTCACTGCAGGCTTGGGTGAGTGCCAAGAGAAATCCAAGTATAATGATGCTTTTGTTCATGAGCTGTCTCCATCGAGGGGTTAGCGGTTCATTATCCTAGGCACTCTTTTTGAACAAACCCTCATGAATACAAATGATACCATTGTGCGCCGAAATAGTGGCGCAGTTTCGGGATCGATTGGCGGATCGAGCCGGAAAAAGCCATTCTGTGGGCTTTCAATATGAGTCATTGAACCGCTTAAAGTTCAATAAGTCTTTATATTTCATAGGCTTAAAGTGTTGCTTCTATTTTTTGGCATGGCTTGTGCTGATGGATAGGTGCTTATGGTTAAGCAGTTAAGATGTAAGGACGTAAAAATGAAGACTCTTAATAATAAAATGCGAAGCACCTGGAGTGCTGGATGGATTGTTGCTGCGATGTTGGCAACAACAGCTTGTGGGCAGATGCCACAAGAAGAATCAGTGTCGGTGCATTATGAACACGCTCAGAGCGAAGAAGAACTCTTTAGCTCCTGGTGGGAGTCAGTGGCTTCCTGGTTAGGTTGGGGCAGCTATGGCACCAGCAGTGACCGCGGAGATGACGTTGAGCCCGAAGAAGAGAAGCTCGCGTACAAGCACTTCACCCACGTTGGTAAAAAAGTTCTCGATGTACTGGAAAATGATTTTGCCACTGAGAAGTACCGCACCTGGAATTTCAGCGGCGACGCAGAACTCGGTGATGATTGGGTATTACAAACTCCAAACGTATGGGGAGTAGCTGCCGAGGATGTACCTGTGGCAACAACTTGTTCTTCAAGCGATAGCCGTTGCGATGTGGATTATGGACTTTTGCTTTGCTCAAGTGATTCAGATTGCGACAACGGTGGATCCTGCGAAATCGTAAAGTCTACCGTAACTCATCCATACGGTGCGGCCGCAAAAATGTGTGTTGGACACTCGGATTCTTTTGTAGATGATTTGTATGAAGCCATCATTGAAACCGAAGAGTTTGTCGATATTGCCACGCTAACAGCTCCAGATGGACGATTTTTAGCTGCTTTGCGAAATGCCATGACTTACCTAGCCAATACAGGCAAAACCATTCAGGTACGTATTGTATATGGCCGCATTCCCGGAATGGGACCGGCAGATCTCTTAGATGAACTAACCCGTGACTTTAGCGGCCAATCAAATGTTACGATTCATGTAGGTAACTACAATATGGGACTCGACTCATGGAATCATGCCAAGATCATTGCGGTGGATGGAGAGCTCTTGATTACCGGTGGACACAATATGTGGACCGACCATTACTTAACGAATGCTCCTATTCATGATTTGTCTATGCGGGTTCGGGGTACAGTCGCTGATGATGCGCATTACTTTTTGAATGAACTTTGGGACACTACCTGTGAAGACTATTACTTCACAGGGCAAACCAAGCGCGCAGTCTACCCTGCATGGCGTGGCGATTGTCCGGCACGATGGGATGGCGCACTGGCTGACCTAAGTATGGATGGTGCTCGGATGATTTCCGTTGCTCGGTTGGGTGCCCTGGGTTTAGATCCTGCAGACGAGGCATTGCTCGCGATGATTCGTTCAGCTCAAAGTTCTTTGAAGCTTTCGCTTCAGGATATCGGCCCGATTGCACTTGGCGGCGGATTGACCTTATCGGGGTGGCCAACGGAGCTTTTAGAAGAGCTAGCACGAGCAGTTCTGCGTGGTGTGGATATTTACTTGATTCTAAGTTCCCCAGGCTCCATCCCCGGTGGACTTAATGGCGCCTCGGCAAACTATGGAAATGGTTGGATGCCTCAGCAGGTTACTGAAAAAGTCATGGAATGGTTGAGTGAGCGGCCAAACTTGATTCCTGCGGGACAAAATATTCGGGATTTATTCTGCGAGCACTTTCATTCGGCTTACTTTCGGTTTTCCGATGACGTCGCTTGGATTGGTGGAGAGAACATCGGGAATCACTCTAAGTTTTTCATTGTTGATGATGTCGCCTTCTATCTCGGTTCACAGAATCTTTACCCGGCCAACTTAGCTGAGCATGGTCTTATCGTTGATGATGCTGATGTGACCAGTCAGATTCTAGCCCAGTACTGGAACCCTCTTTGGGAAAGCGGCGGTCAAACTTCTATCTCCGGCTATGAAGTTCCTGGATGTGACCTTTAAAAGATATCTTGAGGAGGGTGGGGTGTTATTTACACCCTGCCTAACTTAATCTCAATATGCCTGTAAGCCAATGTAGGTGCATGGGCGATAGTTCAACATATATTCATACAGATAAGTCGCTATATGCGACTTTTCTCGATCTGAAACGCACGTTTTATACAATCGGTGGATTGTTTTACCGAAAGTTTAAGTCGACGGGTCAAATGTATGCGGCTATCGTTTTATGTAGATCACACACCTACTGGAGCTTTTATGCGACTCGTCTACCTTGCTTCTTCTATTCTCTCCGGTCTTTTGCTCTTGTCTGGGTGTGCAACCCAGCAACATACCGTGGATAGGAATTCTTCCGAACAAAAGGATTTACTGGTTACTCAGACCATGAGTGAGAGCGAAAGTATCGATGCATTGATGACGATGTCTTCGACGGGGCGTTTATTTGCGGGTGTTGACCATTGGATGATTGGTCGTATTCAGGCTCAGTTTGAA
>CAZZDT010000115.1:0-8060 GCA_964652435.1 uncultured Bdellovibrionales bacterium | reverse complement strand
TGCCGGAGACTCTGGGGATGGAATGCAGCTAACCGGTAACCGTTTCACTCAAGAAACGGCACTAAGCGGTAATGACTTACGAACGTTTCCCGATTACCCCGCTGAGATTCGAGCACCCGCCGGAACACTTGCCGGAGTGAGTGCGTTCCAAATCAGCTTTTCGAGTAAAGCGATTCATACCCCCGGCGATGCACCTGATGTCTTGGTAGCCATGAATCCTGCGGCCTTAGCGGCCAACCTAAAAGACTTAAAATCTGGTGGAACGCTGATTTGCAACAGCGCTCAATTCAATAAGCGTAACTTAGAAAAAGCCGGCTACGCATCCAACCCAATTGAAGACGATTCTCTCAAAGCATACAAGCTTCACAGCATTGATATTACCGGCATGACCACGCAAGCCCTCCAAGATATGGGGCTCACCACAAAAATCATGGACCGCTGCAAAAACTTCTTTGCATTGGGTGTGACGCTTTGGCTCTACAACCGAAGCTTTGAATCTACCGTTGACTGGATCGCGAAAAAGTTCGGCAAAAAGCCAGAACTCGTAGAGGCAAACACCAAAGTTCTAAAGGCTGGCTATTATTACGGAGAGACTGCTGAGATCTTTGACGGGCGATACGAAGTAAAAGAAGCCCCAATCGCTTCTGGTACCTATCGCAATATTAACGGCAACAGCTCATTGGCCATGGGCCTTGTATCCGCATCCGTAAAAGCCAAACGAGATCTCTTTCTTGGCTCCTACCCCATTACACCGGCCAGTACGATTCTACATGAATTGGCAAAGTACAAAGCTTACGGGGTGAAAACATTCCAGGCGGAAGACGAAATCGCAGCAGTCTGCGCCGCAGTTGGTGCATCGTTCGGCGGTGCTTTAGCCATCACCACCACCAGTGGACCTGGCCTCGCGCTAAAAGCCGAAGCCATGGGTCTTGCGGTGATGACCGAACTGCCCATTGTCGCGGTAAACGTACAGCGAGGCGGCCCTTCAACAGGCTTACCCACCAAGACAGAACAGTCTGATCTGCTCCAGGGCCTCTACGGACGCAATGGTGAGGCGCCTATGCCCGTGCTTGCGTGTTCCTCACCTGCGGACGCATTTGAAACAGCCTACGAGGCTGCACGCATTGCCCTGAAATATATGACGCCCGTTTTGCTACTTAGCGATGGTTATATTGCCAATGGAACTGAGCCTTGGAAGTTGCCTGACCCAGATAAACTGCCTCCAATTGAGACATTTAGCTGGTCAGACCCAGAGACCTTTCAGCCATACAATCGAAACCCAGAAACACTTGCACGACCGTGGGTAACCCCAGGTGTACCAAAAATGGAACACCGCTTGGGAGGTCTTGAAAAAGCACACCTCACCGGTGGCGTTTCCTACGACCCCCATAACCACGAGATGATGGTTCGGATGCGTGATGAAAAAGTTAAGCGCGTCCAAGAAGAAATCCCTGCTACCGCCATCCATGGCGAAGATTCAGGTGAACTACTTCTTGTAGGCTGGGGCTCAACTTATGGCGTCATTCTTGGGGCGGTAGATAACCTCCGCGCCCAAGGCCGCAAGGTATCCTGTATCCATCTTCGTCATATCAACCCTCTTCCATCGGATTTGAAGGATATCTTCTCGCGTTTTGAGAAAGTAGCCGTCGCCGAAATGAACCTGGGTCAACTTGCTCTGATTTTACGAGCAGAAACTCTTGTCGATATTCAAAAAATCACAAAGGTTCAGGGACAGCCATTTAAAGAATCTGAAATTGTAGAGAAGTCCATTTCAATCATGGACGGCACCAGCGATAGCCCCTTCTTGGTAAAGACCTTAGAAAATATTCTTGAAGATGGTCTCAACCAAATCGACAAACCGATTCATTAATCAAAGGACGGATTACGATGACATCAATCAATACGCCAGAACCCGTCAAGCTCAAGAAAAAAGACTTTGATGCAGGAATCGATGTTCGGTGGTGCCCGGGATGCGGCGACTACTCCATCTTGGCCAACATCCAAAAATTCCTACCAACCCTCGGTAGACGCAAAGAAGAATTCGCGTTCATCAGTGGAATTGGCTGCTCCAGCCGCTTCCCCTATTACATGAACACATATGGATTTCACAGTATTCACGGTCGAGCTCCTGCCTTTGCAACCGGACTTAAATCCTACCGACCCGACTTAAGTGTATGGGTTATCACCGGTGATGGTGATGGTTTCTCTATTGGTGGAAATCACTTGCTCCATGCCATGCGGCGTAACGTCGACTTAAATATCTTGCTCTTTAACAACCGCATTTATGGTTTGACCAAGGGCCAGTACTCGCCAACTTCCGAAGTAGGAAAAGTGACAAGCTCAACACCTATGGGCTCTATTGATGCGCCACTTCGCCCCTTAAGCGTTGTGTTGGGTGCGGAAGCCACCTTTGTAGCCCGCGTAGCAGATACCGACGCAAAACTGATGCAACCGATTTTTAAAGAGGCTTACGAACACAAGGGCACGAGCTTCATTGAAATCTACCAAAACTGCAATGTCTTCAATGACGGTGCTTTCGTTCACTTGACCAAAGGCGACGTTAAAAAAGATGCACAGCTCATTTTGGAACATGGCAAGCCCATGATCTTCGGAAAAGAGCGCAATAAAGGCCTTATTTTTGAGGACGGAAAACTGGCGGTAGCCACCATTGGGGAAAATGGCGTTACCGAAGACGATATTATCGTTCATAATGAAGCGGATCCGGATCCTACCCTCGCATTTCGCCTTGCCAGAATGGACCCACCAGACTTTCCAGTTGCAATGGGAATCTTCAGAAAAGTAGAACGAGCAACCTATGATGACGCCATTACGCAGCAAGTCATCGATGCAAAAGAAGCCGCGCCAAATAAAACCATCCATGACCTCTTGCATTCTGGGGACACATGGGAGGTAGAATAGAGGTAGATGTACCGCACCATTGCCTCGACCGTTGAGTCCGTTAACCAAAGCGCTCGCGATTTCGCGAAAAGACTTTGGGAATCAAACGCGCGCTCTCAAACATCACATATACAAAATCTTCATGAAGGCATTCATCCAATGCCTCAAGAGAACGTTCTAGGGCCAGGACGAGACCGCGCATTCAAGCTCCCACAGTACTTTGCCAATATGGGAGACACGCAAACCGCTTTCTTCGACTCTGGTTCAGGTGAGCCTGTCATTTTTATTCACGGCTTGGCGGCGAACTTAACCCACTGGGTACATATTGCACCTCACTTCAGCCGAAGATTTCGCGTTTTGGGATTGGACCTTCCTGGCTGCGGAGAATCCCCTGAATTACCTCAAGGATTTTCAGTCAATAATTTTCGTGACCACATCATCCGCTGGATGGATTACTTGGAAATAGAAAAAGCGACTGTCGTGGGACACTCTCTAGGTGGAATGATTACCACTTCATTGGCCATTCAATATCCCGAGCGCATTCGAAGTGCAGTTTTAGTTAATCCCGCTGGCGTCCAACCTATGCCCCTGCCCTTTCGCATCGGTGGACATATCATTCTACGAGACCAAATCTTATCAGCGATTTTACCAAAAGTTTGGAAAGGTCTTCTCGGGCAAGTGTTTGGGGTTGAAAATCGTTTCACCGATGGCTTCTACAAAACCTGCGAGGAAACGTTCGACGATAACGATGTTTATGGAATCGCGAAAATCATTTCAGGCCTTCGCCACGATATTCTCGAAAAGGATTTTGCTAAACTCTTAGGAGAGATCCAAGTTCCAACCTATCTCATCTGGGGAGACAAAGACCTCTTGGTTCCCGCTCGTTTGCTACGAAAAGCTGCGAAAAAATTCGCGCAGGTGCATGCCGTCGAAATCAAAAAATGTGGACACATGCCAAATATTGAATACCCATTTCGGTTGATTCACACCATAGAAGAGGCATTACAGGCCTCCGGCTGAAAACCCGGCAAGTTCCCTTAACCTGCCAGGAATTCAACCTAAGTCATTTAAAGACAATCCGGTGCAACTTCGCACACAGGCTGCTCATCTGCCTTCGTGCTTCGGGTACCGCTTAATTTGAGAAACGTTGTAGCATCGTCGTCATCGGTAACTTGTACCCAATCCATTTGAAAACTCTGCAAATCAGAATCAAACACAAATGCCCCCAAGTCTAGGTCTTGGACTGTATACCGCTCCTCGGCAACGCCTTCCTCCATGCCAATGATTCCACAAATAACGGCTCCCGCATTGCAGGTTACAGTGCCTTCACTCGTGTAATCCTCCAGCGGTGAGGCCCAGCTCAGTGTTTGCGAATCTAACGAGCCAATGGCCACGCCACATGAGTCGGGTCCCGCAAACGTGTCCATAGCGGTGTCCACGTCACTGATACTAAACGCGACAGTATTGGAATATTCCAATACAGATACCCGACCGTCTTCAGCCTCATTGTTACCCGCTACGAATCTCATGGTCACACTGCCTGGCCCGATTTCTTCTTCAGCTATTTGGGCAAGACCAGATTTTGGGTCTACTCGAAATCGACTGCCGGTTAAGTCAAACGTGATCACCAAAGTATCTTCGCAACTCATCGTATCGCCGGTATCTGTGTTGGTATTGTCCCCTGTTTCAGAATCCGCGTTGTCCTGAGTATCATCTACTTCTGTATCATCTGAGTTATCCGGCGCAGTATTATCCACCGAGGAATCTTCCCCGGTATCCACCTCATCGGTTCCCGCACTGTCTACATCTGCAGATTCATCCAGCTGGCCGGTTTCTGCGGGCTCTGAACTACTGCCACATCCCCAAAGCATAGCCATACAAAAAACTGCAGACCAAAAAGATACACCTATCCCTGTGTTAAATTGATTTAACATAACCATTCTTTCCTTTTTCTTTAACGAAACTGTTTCAATCTAAAAATACGACGTTATTCGCAATTTGATTGCGTGATTGAACGGTACGGTTAGCTGGTACTTCTTTATCTTCGTAGCCGAATGCTACTCCACAGAGAATCCGTAAGTCTGGTCGAATCCCCAATTCGCGGCGAACAATGTCCGGATAATGACGCATACTTGCTTGTGCACAACTCCCTATCCCCCGGGCATGCAATGCAAGCATCAACGTCTGAACATACATTCCAACATCCAGCGCTACGCCGATGCCGAAGCTCTGCTCCATACAGATAA
Organism: uncultured Bdellovibrionales bacterium; assembly: GCA_964652435.1. Taxonomy (GTDB): domain Bacteria; phylum Myxococcota; class XYA12-FULL-58-9; order XYA12-FULL-58-9; family JABJBS01; genus JABJBS01. The sequence goes on along the minus strand of CAZZDT010000115.1, from coordinate 2,916 downwards.
TCGCTATCTGTGGCGCATCAAAAAATTCAAAATTTCTTCTGAGCCCATGAAATCTCCCTATTTGGTCGTCCCGCTTAACGCCCATGTGACCATACAACTCTACTGCACATTCGATCTGTAGTTTTTTGTAATCTCCAAAGAATCTATCAATAGGGTCTTCGGGGTTACCAAAGTTACCCGCATCCAACTCCGCACACATCAAATGACTCAGGCGGTCACGGGTTTCTCCTTTTGCGACATAGACACGCCACGGCTGCACATTGCAATTCGATGGTGCCTGCTGGGCAAGGCCTAACACTTCATTCAAAACATCATCGGGGATAGGTTTGTCGGGTATAAAGCCGCGAATGGAACGCCGACTGCGAATGGTTTCATCAAAGTCATACATAAGATTGGTATAACCGGGAACATTCGCTGAGCCAAACCGAAGTACTGGTTCTTCGGACGTGTCCTAAAAAAGGATTACCACGAAACAGACGTCCAAACCGGGTAATGGTCGCTTAATCCACGGCACGCTTCATCATGACACACCACTGGATTCGTAAAGGTGACCGATTTTCCGAAGATCAGGTCAATAATGGGCTGAGAGTCCAGTTGCCCGTCACAAGTATAACGATTCTCGTATTCTAGAGAGCTGTGGGCATCGGTGTAACCGTTTGTCAGAAATGCCCCGGTCACATCATCTGTTTGTACGCCGGCCGCAACATCGGCAGCATAAAAGAAAGCATTGGTGTCACCTCCAATAATGACCGGAAATGTATAGGAGCTTGCATGCTCAACGATCTCTTCGGCTTGAGCTGCTCGCACATCGGAAGAACCAAAATCACTTGAAAAATGAAGCGAATATAAGTGCAAATAATCATCTCCGATTTGAGCATCAGCGTAAACGGTAATGCGCCCGCCCAGGCGAGTAGAAAAGCCCCCCGTTCCTCTATCCTCCACTGGCGTGTACCAGCTTACATTTTCGCGATGGCGAATGGCACCGGCATTTCCTAATGGGTATCGGGACAATATCGCGTTCCCATGTTCACATGCCGTGTAGGTTGTAGGATCTCCATTCACACTTCCCGAGACCTCTACAAACTCAGTGGCATAAACCATATGCATCCCCAACCTCTCAGCGTATTCTCGAGCGGTATGCTTCAGGCCTGTTCGACCGCACCCTCTGTCTGCTTCACTCATCAAGATAATATCTGGTAACGGCGCCACACCGTCGGCCAGGAACAAATCAATTTGCTGGTCGAGAGAATACCCTCGTTCGATATTGTAGGTTAAAATGAGAGGTTCAGCGCGGCCGCTTTGCGTGGCTTCAGGATTGACCCATGTCTCCACCTCGCACTCAATGAATACCGGATCCGGCGCGGCATCTGGCAGGTCAGAATCAACACACAAGCGGTGAGCAGAAACATCGTGCCTCTCTCCGGCATCAATCGGCGTAAAAATATAATCAGGGGTCTCAGGCACTTGAGATGGCGTCTCGGATTTTTCTCCACACGCACAAAGCCCTAAAACTCCAATAAACAAAGCAATTTTCAGCACTCGAATCCCCCGGAGCCCAACTTGAAGCCTACGTTTAACCTTGATTTTACATAGTTGGCCAGCCGTAGTAGAGCAAGGTCCGAAGAAGGAGTAAATCATGTCTGAAATAGTATACGAAGAACTCGACCACGGCGTAGGACGCTTGATGCTTAACAGCGGTTCGGGTAACCCCATTACTCCGTCGCTCTTAGACGAACTCAATGCCCAGCTCGACAAACTGAGAGAAAACCCTCCCCGAAGTTTAATCATAGACGGTGGTGAAGGTTCTATTTTCTCTGGTGGCTTCGCTTTACCAATTATCGCAAGTTGGGAACGAGAAAAGATTCGCTCGTTTTTCAATACCTTCCTGGATGCGGTGTATAAAATTATGCTGATGCCGTGCCCAACCGTCACCGCAGTGAATGGTCACTGTATTGCCGGCGGATTCATTCTCTCATTGGCCAGCGATCTTAGAATCGTCAAAGACGGTAAGCTTAAGCTTGGCCTGAGTGAAGTTGACCTTGGCGTATGCGTGCCCGCAGGACCACAAGTTCTCTTAGCCGCCCGCACCTCAGAGGCTCATGCACTTCGCGTGGGCATGCTCGGTCATCTCTTCAACGGTGAAGAAGCGGTGCGTATGGGTTACGCCGCTGATTGCGTCGAAGATGCTCGCGCTGGCGCGGTAGATTACGCCACACGACTGGCAAAGAAACCGGGCGGTGGCTCAAGTGAAACCAGTCGCTTCTACACAGAAGGTCTTGTGGATAAAATCAAAGCAGCCGAAGACAAATACATGGACCCTTTTCTAGATTCTTGGTTCTCCGAAATGGGACAGAAGTGCATTCAAGGGCTTGCAGCGAAACTTTCTGGTAAATCTTAAAGAAAACAGCCGAGATGCTTCGAATCATCATAGCTGGGTTTTTGATTATACTCTCGCTTCCCCAGTTTGCCTGGGGGCATGCTGCATTTGGTACAGCCTTTGAACGGCCACGCTCTGCCCTGGAGCGTGCCGCGCACACCGAAGCACTTGTGATTGCTCAAGTCACTCAAGGCGCCAAACCTCTAGCCCTTCCCGACCACGTGCCTGCTTCAACCCTTGCGTTTAAAGTAAAGGTTCTTGAAACCATCGCCGGCGAACCACCCAAAGAAGAGTTTCTGGTCATGCAGCTGGGCAAGAAACAATTGGCCTACCCACCCGATAGCATCATTTTACTGTCGGTCAGTCGTACCGCGCATTTTGTGTCAGCCAATGTTCCTCGTCCTGCAGAGTTGCCTCCACCGGTCAACGCGCCAGCCTGGTTCACCGAACAAACTCGGGCGGAGACTGTTGAAATAGATGCGGACTTTATTCCAGTCATTCGAGAGTACATTGCCCAAGCATTGCCTTTTGAAAACTGG
>CAZZDT010000114.1:0-8110 GCA_964652435.1 uncultured Bdellovibrionales bacterium | reverse complement strand
CTCGCCTACCTCACAGTGCTTCCCGTTCTTCTCTCAGTCTTCATTCGCGGCGGTTGGAAGCCACGTCAGCTGGAAACCCGCGGGCCATCTCGCTACAGCCAAATACTAGAAGCCAATGCAAAGCCCGTGGCCATTGCCGCAGTGCTGATCACTGGCCTCGCCTACTGGGGCACCCAATACGCCACATTCAACGGCGATAGCCGAACCCTGGTGGCTCACGATTTACCATCGTTCATCATGGACGATGTGATCAATGACCTCTTAGGACATGCAGCAACGCCTATCCTAGCCCTTCCCGAAACACCGGATCAGGAAGAGGCCATCACCAAAGCCCTGAAAAAGAGCATCAATCCAGACGACTCACCCATTGAGTTGGTTGCAGCCAGCGCGGATATGGTACCCAAGCAGCAAGCGGAAAAGGCGGTCATCATTGAAGAGATTCGCAAAGTGGCCAAAAAGATTCGTTCAAGTTGGGTGGAAAAAGACCAACGCAAAGATTTGCGCGAATTCAAAAAGATGACGAAGGCCAAGCCATTTAGCAAAATGGAGCTGCCCAAAGAAATTCGTCGTAAGTTTGAAGACTCCGAAGGCAAAGACACTGGCTATGTGATGATTTTCCCACGCTACGACGTAGGCATCTCCGAGCACCTCATGGACTTTTCCAATGCAGTACGAGACGTAAGACTGGAAAACGGTGAGTCTTTGCGGATTGCCGGTGAGCATATGATTTTAGCGGACATTTTCCGCATGGTCATGCTTGAGTCCAATCCAGTTATCATCTTTACCCTGGTGATGGTCTTGCTGACCCTCTTCTTGTTGTTGGGTAATATTCCATCGGCTTTGCTTGGCATTGTGCCAGCGTGCTTCACGATGCTCTGCGTGTTGGGTTTAACCGCCGTGAGCCCCGTGAATGTGAACTTTATGAATGTGTGTATGTTGCCGGCACTTTTTGGCATCAGCGTAGATGGTGGCGTGCACTTGGTTGCACGGGTTCGAGAAGGCGCACCGTTGTCGTCGGTGATTGATGAAACTGGCCGAGCCATTGGCGCCGCGTTGGTCACCACCGCTCTTGGATTTTTCGCGTTGATGCTTGGAAGTCACCAAGGCATGCAAATGTTGGGTCACCTCTCCGTAGCCGGATTGGCCATTAACCTCATTGCATGCTTGGTGTTGTTTCCAGCTGTTCTCCACTTGGCATCCAAATGGATGGTGCGTAAGACCGAAGCCTAACGAAGGCCTAAGCCATTCACCAAATCAAATCCTACCGCTGCACCCTGCTTGTAGAATACAGGTGGCTCGCCCAAAGGCGCGTGCACAGTGATGTTCATGCCGCCCGATTGGATGGTCTCTCCCGTCCACAAGTGAACCCAGGTACCAGCGGGCAAATACACACTTCGCTCAGAAGTGTATTTCTCTACCACCGGCGCCACTAAAAGGTCTGAGCCAAGCATCCACTGATACGGTGCAGTCAAAGACGCTGGGTCTTCTGGGTTCTCCAGATACATGTGACGTACCAGAGGATAACCTTTGTTTTCTGCTTCTTGCATCAAGCTGTCTCGGTAACTGGCCAAGAGTGCAAACACAGTCGCGAACTTTGCAAAATGAGACAACGTGGTGTCGTTGTCATAGAACTGAGCATTGGCTTCTGGCTGATTGCCTTCGTGGGTACGAAACGCCGCCGTAAATGCATTGGCTTCCATCCAGCGTAGCAGAAGGTCTTCTTCACGCTTGAGGCCAAATCCAAACTTCTCGATGGATGTGTAGCCACCGATGTCGCTGTGGTTCAAACTGATACCAGAGATACCGCCAGTAATCAGACCAGTAATGGCGCTCTTAAAACCATCTTGCTCATCCCAGGTCACCATTTGGTCACCTTCCCAGAAAAGCGTGCTGTAGGCCGGGCTGCGGGTAAAACCTGCACGGTTAAAGAAAACGATGTCGCCTTCTCGGCCCGCTTCGGCAATAGCTTCAGCATTCAGCTGCGCCCAATCCACAGGGTACTGGTTGTGGTAAGTGGCTCCAGAAATCCCAGAGTGCATCACCGCATCAAACGGAAGTGCTTCACAAAAATCAGCCATCCAGCCAGAAAAACCTGCGGCAATCATTTCGTCTTTGATGACGTCCTTAAGCCAAGTTTGAGTTGTGGGATTTGTAAGGTCGAGCATCGCTGCATCAAAATCAGTGTTTGTAATAAAATAAGGCTCACCATTATCTTTATAAATGACAAGTTCATCGTTTAAGGCTTCCTGAAAGAGGTTACGACGCCATGGTTTATAGCCGTCAGGGTCCACGAGAAATGAATTGATATAACCCATGAGGCGGATGTCTGCGTTTTCCAGATCGGCACGCATGGTGTTCCAGCCCGCATAGTGGTCGGTATCAAGTTCCCAGTTCCACCAAAGCTGTGAACCAATCACAGTCTTACGCTTGCCAACCCAATCTTGAATCCAGAAGGCTGCAATCGGTGTGTTGTATTCCTGAAGCTGATTCCACACTTCGTAAAGACGGTCGGTACCGCCCTGCATACCAACCACAGCGCCTTGGCCAAACCACTCTGGTAATGCCTTCATACGGCCACTGTACTCGGTGAATTCTTCAATCAAGTCCATAGGATTGGTTCCGTAAAGAATACGTCCCACCATGGTGGGGCTTTGCACGCGTACTTCAACTTCGCGGTCGTCACGCATATCGAACACAGAGTATTCAGTGTTCTCTAAAAAGAGGCTGCGGTTCTTGGTGGTAAGGTAATGAGGTACCGGTGCATAACTTGTGTAAGCATCGCCCGCCGAACCTTCAGAGAGAAGATTCAAAACAGTGGCGAATGGTTCACGGCCGCGGCTTACGCCACCTTCTTGAGCCAAAATACCAACGCGGTGACCTTTGAGGTTGTCGTAAGTAAACTGCTCACCAAATCCGAGAAAACCTTCATCGGCTTCAGAGGCATAAACCAAACGGATTTGGTTAAAGGATTCGTCACAAAACCAGAACCAGCAAGACCCGTCCCAGACGTCAATTTCAAATTGCAAATGGCCTGTTTCGGATTCGCTGAAAATCATAGCGAACTGAGCTGAGTTCCAGCCCCAATAATCTCGAAGCGTGCCCAACAAAACCACTTGGTCATATTCTTGGTAAATCGCTTCGATTTTCTGACGGGTTAAATCGCGGTAGTTGTACTCATCGATATTGAATGAGCCGCGGTGCTCTTCCACATGGAAATAGCTTTGCGCGCTGCGAATGAAGCTTTTGCCGGGACGGGTTTCCCAAATCGCGCGGTCTGGCTCGTCCACGTGGGTCACAGTCAATTGAGCTCGGCGTCCATCTTCGAATTCGATTCGATAGTCACCCGCCTCAAAAACACCAGAATCTACACTGCTTCTTAAAGCTGTGTGCCGATTTCCTGCGTAGCTGGGCGTAGCCAAAGCCGTGAGTACAACAACCCCCAAGATCACTTGCCAAATAGGTCTCATTTTTATTTCTCCATGAATGGGCAGCGTGAGCACTGCGCCAATTTATCGACTCATGAGTTGATTGCATATTTGATGCCATCATGCGTCATTTCATAAGTAGTTGGAAAATGTGGTGAATTTGTTGAGCCCAAAATATTGGTGTAAAATCTGGTACCAAAATCTGATCACAAAATAAGGATTTTGATGAAAAATACGCCAAAAAAATGACCACTTAGGCATCTAAGTGGGTACACAAACCAGGCGGAAAACGACTGGAAGACAGAGATCAATTGGTCATTTTTTTGCAAAAATTCACCGGCGAGAGTCGAATAGAGCAGATACCTTTAGAAATCCATGTTACCCAGCGCCCCAGCAGCTTGAAGAGTACCCGGCTTTAAACTGCACTTTTTTGGAGAAACCGATGAAAGCCCCCCGAATTCAAACCCTTGCCGTTGTGTCTTTGCTCGCACTCGCCGCATGTGGTTCCGAAACAACACCTGTTAATTTGGTCCAAGACCCCGGTCCGCAATCGCTTTACGACCCCTACGCCATCTCTGACGGCGAAACCTTTGTTGGGGACATCGTTATCAACAACCAAGCCGATTTAGACCAATTCCAAGACTACAAACGCATCCAAGGTCACGTAACCATTGGTTCCGAGTATCTAACAGAGCTGAAGTGGAGCAAATTACAGAAAATCGATGGCTACCTCTTTATTTGGGAAAATCCATCTTTAAAGCTGATTGAGCTCACATCACTGCGAGAAGTAGGACAAACGCTTTTGATTCGTGAAAACAATCGTCTCACTGAAGCAAGCTTCCCCGCTTTGGAAAAAATCGGTGGCACGCTTTCTATTGTGTACAATCAGCGTCTTTCTGACTGTGTGGTACAAGACCTCGAAACCGCCATTGGCGCATCCAATATCGCCGAAGGCGTATTCGCTCAGGGCAACTACGACGACCCAGGCTGCTGATCGCCTCCAGCCCTCTCTCCAAAAGAAGCTCCCTTCGCCCTCTGGTACCAAAGAGATGAGTGTGTAAGAACACGATCTCTGAGGTGCTTACATGAGTCTAAAAGATTACCTAGATCCCACATCGTGTCCGTTTGAACGACCGGCGGTTGAAAAGATGTGTGAGGATACGCGTAACCTTCACACTCAAATCGACGCCTATGCCAAACAACATGGTCAGCGGTGGCTGCATCCCAATAGCCCCACCCTTACCCAAGACCTCTTGGGTGGACGCCAAATGCAAGACTGGCAAGAGCGCAAAGGTGCCATGAGCATGCTGGGAGAAGACTGCTGGTCCACGCTCCCACAAGTCTACGGCCGTTACGCCACCGAGCCCGGACTCAAATTGATCGAAGCGGTTTGCAAATTAGAAAATGCAAAAGCCGCCGTGGTCACAGACTGCGGCATGCAAGCCACGGCCATCACCATGGACACGCTTCTCAAGCCCGGCACCCACGCCATCATCTCTCGGCAAGTCTACAACAAGAGCAAAGCCTACCTCGACTGGTCGGCGCAGCGCTTGAACTTGCGGCCCGAAGTGGTGGATGCCATCACCCCCGAGACGCTAAAGGAAAAAGCCACGGCCGATACGGTCATGGTATTTGCCGAGACCTTCACCAACCCCTTGATGCATGCACTCGACTTACAAGCCTTGAGTGACGCTGTGGTTGAACTACGCAAAGAGCAGGCCCCAAAATTGCGCTTGGTGGTAGACAACACCATCGCGACTCCGTGGGGCGTCAACACACCCATCCTTGATTTACCGGGCGTGCACATGGTGGTTTCAGCTGGCACCAAAGCATTGGGCGGTGAAGACAAAGATATGTGGGGTTACATCGCATCCAATATCATGGACCTTATCAATCCATGTATGGATACTCAGGCCATGCGCGGCGGAATATTAAGCTGGCGCTGCGCCGAGGTAATTCACCAAGGTCTAGGCCTAGCGAAGTCTCATTTTGAAAAAAGGTGTGCATCCGCAAAGCAAGTGGTGAACTTTCTTCTGAACCACCCCAAAGTATCCGAGGTATTTCACCCATCGGTGCCCAATCATCCTCAGCGGGGCATTATAGATGCGCAATACAAAGCCCACGCATCCCTGCTTTCGTTTCGCATCGATGGGTTGGACGAAGAACAAACCGGACACTTTTGTGACGTGCTGGCCATGACTGTGGTACCAAGATACGCCTTAAGCTTTGATGGACTGGTGACCAAGCTCAACCACCACAAAACGGTATCGGAATTCTACGCCCCAGATCCTCTGCTTCGAAAACAAGGCATCGACCGCTTGGTAAGGCTTGGCGTGGGCACCGAAGACCCAAGCGACATCATTGCTTGTCTCAACTGGGCACTCTGGCACTTTGAGAGTGTTTCCAAAGAAGATGTGGAAGCATGGCAGGATAGCCGAATCGCTGACTTAAAGTCTCAAGATTAGGGGTATCTTCTCCAACATCAGCCACTGAGTTCGATGCATTGAAATCGAGACCCCTAATTCTCGTATATAGTGCCTGCCCTCTGATTTGCCTTCGCGATCCCATACCCCGTAGAATAGAACCACAAAGAATTTATCAGCGCACCATGCAAAGATTCATTCTCAATGAACAAAAAACCATACGGGGTTGTTCCAGTTTATAGTCAGTGAGCGAATGAGTCGGGACGTTTATGAGCTATCTTCAAAAGATAAGCAGCACACTGATTTTGATGGCATGCTTTGTCATAGCCGCATCAACAGCCCATGCCCAAAAGGTCCAAGATAGGCCCATTGTTATCGACGCCCGCGCAGACCTAAGCGAATGGAACATCGCCAAGGATGGCCCCATATCATTAAACGGCAACTGGGGATTTGCTTGGAATCAGTTCTTAAGTTTCGAGGCACTCTCAACAACGCCACCACCCGTCACTTCAACCATTCCGATTCCTCTCCAATGGACGCAGCAAACGGAGAGTCCCCGTTCGACCTTCGGCTATGCCACTTATTTTGCCCGGCTCACACTTAATAAGCAGGCTCATCAAGAGAAGCTAAGCATCATTTCCGAAAGTGTATGTTGTGCATCTCGGGTTGAAATCTGGGATGAAACATCTGGGCAACTCTTGGCCAGATCTCTTCAGGGGCAGCCAGCAATTTCAGCTGAAAACGAACTCACCAAATTGAACGTAGCCCTTCATGGGGTCTGGGATACCTCGAAAGCTCGTTCGTTACTCGTCATCATTCACGTCAGCAATCACATGCACGCTCGGCCGGGAATACTCATTGCACCACGGATCGAATTGGCTGCAGACAGCTCCGCAAGACTCCTTAAGCAATACATTCTCAACGCCAGCATTGCGGGAATTCTCTTAATCATTGCGCTTTACCATTTTGTGCTCTTCGTACAGCGGCGTGATGACAAGATTTCTCTCGCATTCTCACTTATGTGCAGTATCACCCTTTTGAGAACGCTCATTACATCGACCATTCTCGATGTCTTTGGAATTGCAAATTCACCAAATGCTTCATCATGGATGGTCCGACTAGAATATTTATCCTTGCCTGCATTGAGTATAGCTGCCACCAGATATGTCTACGAACTGTATCCTTTGAACCTCACAAAAACCTTTATAAAATACTGGTGCTATTTGTTTGGTGGTTGCCTCAGTCTCTTTATTATTCTTGCACCCACGGTAAATGTTACTGGCCAACTCAATACAGTGATCATTCAGTATTTTGTTACGCTTTTTGCAATCGTCATTTTTGTGGCCTATGCAGCTTACACGAAGAAGAACCTTGCTCGATGGATGCTGCTTTCATTTTTAATTGTAGGTGCTGGAATTATTAACGATGCACTCTACGCAAAAAGTATAATTAACACGGGCTACATTGTCTCTTATTGCTTCATCATGTTTATTCTGATTCAGTCTGGCATCATCGCCAAGACCTTTGCCCGCGCAATGGAAGAGCGTGACGCATCCAATCAAGCATTGCTAGAAACCTATCATCAACTTGACGAAGAACTTCTCAATCGCGAAAAGCTTATTGCCCTCAATGAACATCTAGAGACAGAAATCGAAACCGCATCGGAACAACTGATTCAAGCCGACAAGATGTCAACATTAGGGCAACTGGTAGCCGGTGTTGCCCACGAAATTGCGGGGCCCACCAACTACATTGGTATGGCCACAACTTTGATCAACGACAGAGTTGATTCAGTGCGCACTAAGCTTGAACAACTTCTAGATGCAAAAGACCCACAAGCAATGCAAGTGTTGGCGCTCTTCACCAAAGAGTTAAATGAAGCCGATGCAGAGCTTGGCCGAATAGATAACAGCGTCGGTAAAATCAAAGATATTCACTCGGCTTTAAGAAATCACGGACGCATTGATCCGAACCCCCTACACAACATAGAAATTCGTCCCATCATTGATGAAACCTTGGTCATTCTTGGCAGCAAAACCAAGCTTATCGAAACGGTGGTCGCCGCCGATGGTGCTCCCGTCTTCACGGGTAGACGCTCTCAATTTGGACAAGTCTTAACCAACCTTATTGGCAATGCTGCCGATGCCACCGAAGAGGTTCGGCTGAAAAGTCTAGAGGCTCGGGATTCCTTCACGCCAAAAATCTTAATTGAGGCCAAAGCCGTTGAGCACAACAACATCCCGCACCTGGAAGTAGCCGTTC
>CAZZDT010000113.1:0-8202 GCA_964652435.1 uncultured Bdellovibrionales bacterium | reverse complement strand
CACGACACATGAAAATCTTTATCGACACCGCAGATGTAGAGGAAATCCGAGAGGCAGCAAGTTGGGGCATCCTCGATGGCGTCACCACAAATCCTTCTCTGATTGCCAAGACCGGCCGTGACTTCAAGAGCACCGTCGAAGAGATCTGCCAAATCGTCGATGGGCCCATTTCAGCGGAATGCGTTGAAACCACACACGAAAAGATGCTCCCGGAAGCCCTTGAAATCGCTAAGATTCACCCCAATATCGTTGTGAAAATTCCGTTGACGATTGATGGACTCAAAACAGTCAAAGTTTTGAGCGCCGAGGGCATCAAAACCAACGTCACGCTCTGCTTCTCGGCCGCTCAGGGCCTTTTGGCGGCCAAAGCCGGTGCTACCTACATCTCTCCATTTATCGGCCGACTCGACGATATTTCCCACGTGGGCATGGAAATCGTGGATGAGCTGGTCAACATCTACGATGTGCATGGCATGGCCACAGAAGTCCTAGCTGCTTCCATTCGTGGCCCTCGCCACGCAGTCGATGCGGCTTTAGCCGGTGCCCACGTCGCCACCATCCCGTTTAAAGTACTCAAACAGCTGATTTGCCACCCACTCACGGACGCTGGCCTCGCCAAATTTCTCGCTGACTGGGAAAAAGTACCGAAATCTGAGTAACTTAGGTGCGAAACTCACTTCGCGCCCCCCCGTTGTGGGCAGCCTCCTTCGCGGTCATTCCTGGCCTTAAGACCAAGAACCAAACCGCCTAAGCATTTGTTATTAATTGATTTTTCGAACTTCTCGCGCTGATTTACTTTCTGGCATACACCGTGCTTAGAAAGAAGATGTGGCAGATTCGTCACAAACGAGTTTCATCAGAGAGGTTGAGCCATGCTTGAAATCGCTGCAACACAAGAAAAGAAGCCAATCGCTGCTTATCCTGAGGCCCTTAAGGTCGTTCACGGAGACGAAACCAAAGTCGCAGTCCTTCTGAACCGAAACGCCAGACTTGTCACCGACAAACTCGTTCGCAAAATTGAGCGACTCGTTGGCCGTGACCATGTCTATTACAGCCGCTCTCTTGAAGAGGCTGAAGCATTCACTCGCGAAATCATCCAAAAAAACTATGGAACCATTGCTTGTGGCGGCGGTGACGGCACACTGACCGGAACTGTTAACTTTGTTCAACGCTACATCAATGAAGCCAATCGCTGGCGTGTGGAGCGTTACGAACGGTTTGGCGAGCGCCAAGACCTGATTGGAATGCCGCGCTTTGCATTTCTGCGCTTAGGTACCGGAAACGGGATTGGCCCCGTTGTGGGCGCTCAAAGCCCGCTTCGAGACCTTCGTAAACTGATCGAATACTTACCTGGACGCAATCATACTGTGCCAATGATGGACGCAGATGGTGAGCAGTGTTTCGTTGCAGGTTTCGGCTACGACTCGGTCCTTCTCAACGATTACAATCAGCTGAAAAAGACCACCAATAATCCAATTCTTAAGCCGATGATGCATTCGGTTCTTGGGTATCTTGCAGCCACAGTGGCCAAAACTGTGCCTCGAGCTCTCTTTAGCGATGCGCGCGTTGAAGCGCGAGTCGTGAGCGTAGGAAAAGGCTATTTCGTCGATTCAAGACGTGGCGACGCCGTGATTGAGATTGAACCTGGAACCACACTCTTCGATGGACCGGCCTCATTTATTGGTGCTGGAACACAGCCCTACTTTGGTTACCGTTTTCGAGCATTTCCATTTTCCAACATCATGCCCAATATGATGAACCTTCGCATTGCGACATTGGGACCATTGTCCACCCTCTTTAATCTTCCCAAGATTTGGCGAGGAGAGTTTCGCAATCACAAACGCATTCAGGATTTTCTCGTTGAGGACGTTCGCATTGAACTCAAAAACCCCTACCCGTTTCAACATTCTGGAGATGCTCAGGGGATGAAGAAAGAAATGCGACTTTCAATGGCACAAAGCCCACTGAAGCTGGTTGATTTCCACACCCCACGTATGATCTCTTAGCCTTGCTTGGACAGGGCTCAAAGCCTTGTCCCATCTCAGGCTGGGAGTTTTGATGTATCTCGCACGTAGCGGACTTTTTACACTTGTTGTTTTCTCTTTGGGACTCTTATCGGGTACCCATGCCCACGCGAACCTGATTCCCTCAGAGTTCAAGGGCAGGCTTTTAGAAACCAACACGCTTTCCAGCCCCAGCAAAGACTTTCCTCTACCGGCAGCCCTCAAACCCGCTGTTGCGTTTTGGCAAGAAGTTTTCGTCACCTATGAAAGCAGCGACCTCATTGTTCACGACAAAGAAAACATGCAGGTGATTTGGGGCGTTTATCAAGTTCCAAAAGATGATGGCACCCGAGCCACCCGCAAAATCATCTCCGATAAAACGGATGCCATCCTCGATGCATACAGAGATGCGCTGACTCATCTTGGAGAAGGTAAAGAACCGAGGAATAAATGGGAAACGACCTTGGTTGAAAAACTAGGAGCTAAAAGCAAGCGCCTCCTCAAGAATGCTCATCAACGGGTTCGCGCGCAGCGAGGCGTGGGTGACCATTTTGTTGCAGGTAAAAAAAGAGCAAAACCATGGCTCGGTAAGATTCGTGAAGTGCTTAAAGAGAAAGGTCTACCAGAAGAAATTGCGCTGATGACCTTTGTGGAATCCATGTTTAATACAAAAGCACACTCATCTGCTGGTGCGGCCGGCATCTGGCAAATCATGCCGCGGACCGGCCGTGAGCTTGGTCTCAAAATCAACAAGAAAACCGATGAACGCATGGATATCATGAAAGCCACAGCCGCAGCTGCCAAACTCTTAAAGCGTAACTACAAGCTTCTCAAGGCCTGGCCCCTTGCAGTCACTGGCTACAATCATGGAGCTTACGGTGTGAAACGCGCCATTCGTGATGTGGGCTCACGAGACCTTGTGGACCTCATCGAAAACTATAAGAAGTCAACATGGGGTTTTGCATCCAAAAACTTCTACGCCGAATTGATTGCCATGATTCGTATCTTTGAAGGGCTAGGCCCCAAACAACCATCGAGCAAAGGCAAAGCGAGCCGCACATGAACTGGGATAAAATAAAACGCATCATCAAATGGCTTACTGCATTTGCAGTATTGGGCCTATTTGGTGGGATTGGCGGTATATTTTATATCTCTCAAGATCTCCCAAAACTTGAATCACTCGAAGATTACCAGCCGGCTCAAGCCACCCGGATCTACTCCGACGACGGGCACCTCGTTGCTTATATTGCCAATCAGCGTCGAACGGTCGTTCCGTTGGAGGCGCTTCCTAAACACGTCTCCCAGGTATTTCTCGCAGCCGAAGACCGCAACTTCTACAGCCACGAAGGCTTAGACTATCTCGGCATATTAAGAGCCGCACTCAAGAACCTTCGACCCGGGGCGCACCTTCAAGGTGCAAGTACCATCACTCAGCAAATCGTAAAGACCATGGTGCTTGGCCCCGAACGTTCTTACAGTCGAAAGATGCGCGAGGCAGTGTTGAGCTTTAAGCTTGAAAACAGCTTAAGCAAAGACGAGATTCTTCATATCTACTTAAATCAGATTTATTTTGGTAACGGAGCATGGGGCATCGAACAAGCGGCCCAAACCTATTTTGGGATCTCCGCCAGAAATCTAACGATTGCACAGGCAGCCTATTTGGCATCCTGTCCCAAGCATCCGGCACGATACAATATCAAAGCAGATCCCAAAGCCGCACAAAAACGCCAGCACTATGTGCTCAGTCAAATGTTGGCTGCTGGCTGGGCCGATGAGGAGACGGTTCAACAGGCGAAGGATGCGCCCATTCCAACACCGGCGCCCCGCCCTCAATATCTCAACGAAACACCTCACTACACAGAATGGGTGATTCGGCAGCTTACCCAAGAATACGGCACAGAAGCAGTCTATGAAGGTGGGCTTACCGTTTACACTGGGATGAATGCGGCTCATCAAAAATCTGCTCAAGACGCTCTACGCCAAGGCCTTGAAAGACTGGGCAAAAAAAATGGCTGGTCAGGTGCTCCGATGCGCGTTGAAGTTAATCTCTTTGAGACTTATCACAATGAAATACGAAAAGAGTTCGAGAAGTTACAAGAACGTCGCAAGCTTTATAAAAACAATCCAGAGATGGCTAATCGTGCGGTGTGGGACCTTTCCAAAGTTGAATCAAAAGATCTCGTCAGTGAAATACAATTTCGCAAAAAGATGATTCTCAAAACGCCAAAGCAGGGAATGCGTACCCGAGCTATCGTAAGTGCAATCAACTCGGCTCAAAACACTGCAACGGTTGATCTAGGTGGATTTCAGGCAACCATCGGTCTTCAATCCATACAATGGGCACGGGCATTTTCTCCCGAGGAGCCTACTCCCGCGCCGCGAGATCCCAGCGATGTACTTCAACGCGGTGACTTGGTCGATGTAAAATTAACCTCTCTATCACAATCTTTAGAATCAGATGCCGTGCGCGCAAAAATAGAATTGATTTCCAACCCGAAAGTCCAAGGCGCACTTTTTTCTATCGACCCACATACACGTTATGTTCAGGCCATGGTTGGCGGCTATGCCACGAAAGCTGGCGGACTCAATCGCGCCATGCAGTCCCTTCGCCAGCCGGGTTCAACTTTTAAACCGCTCCTCTACGCAGCCGCACTCAAGGAACATACGATTACGCCCGCAAGTATCTGCCCGGATGCTCCAGTCGTGATTCGCGACAAGTGGACCGGCAAAGCCTGGAAGCCTGAAAACTACGCTGATGGAAACTATGATGGCAATATCACCTACCGTCGGGCTTTGATGCGCTCTAAAAACACCTGCTCGGTAAAACTATTGGAAATGGTTGGCGTTGAAAAAGTTCGTGAACTGGCCAAATCCATGGGAATCAACTCTAAGATTCCCGAGAACCTAACCCTTGCTTTGGGTACGGGCGAAGTCACTCCCATGGAGCTAAGCAATAGCTACGCAACCATTGCTTCCGGAGGTTTTTATGCAGAGCCCATCTTCATTCGAAAAGTCGTTTCCAGGACTGGAGAAATTCTTCGAGAAAACCGTTCGACTCCCACCAAGGTCCTAGATGCCGATGTCGCTTTCGTTATCACTCACATGATGCAATCGGTGATTGAAGAAGGAACTGGCATCCGCGCCAAACGATTGAAGCGGGCTCTGGCCGGTAAAACCGGAACCACAAATCAGAGCCGCAACGCTTGGTTTGCTGGCTTCTCACCGGAAACAGTTGCCGTGACCTGGGTGGGTCTTGATGACAATGCATCAATGGGCAAAGCCACAGGCAGCAGTGCAGCATTGCCCATTTGGGTGGACTATCTCGAAAAAGCACTTCAAGACACACCGCGACTCCCATTTAAGCCACCACCGGAAGTTGTATTTCGAAGAGTGGATGCCGACAGCGGTACCATCAGCAACGACATAGGCAGTATTGAAGAAGTATTTGTCGCTGGCACCGCACCGGAAGAAGCGGCCCAAGACCTTGAGAGTCTTTTTATTGACGACGAAGACGGGCTTGACGCTCAGCTTCAGTAATTCGGTGGTACTCGGGATTTAAGAGTCTTAAGTCATCTCCTTCACCCTTGCGAATCTTATCTGCAAGCATCACTAAACCCAGCGCTGCGTTAGGTAAAATACTTTCGTTCCAAGAAATTTCATCATCGCCATAAACCGCTCGCCCATCACCCACGAAAACGATTTCACCTTGGGGCAAAGCCTCTTTAAATTCAGCGGGTGTTCGAGTCCCATCTTGAATCACAGCCTCACAGCGACCTGCATCGCAATCGTAGAGTGCCGAGTAAATTTCTTTTTGCCGCGCATCCAAGACCACCGCAACCTTGGAAGCCTGAGCCGAAACGGCCCACAGAGCCAAACTGGAAAAACCATAGAGTGGCATACCCACGCCCAGGGCCAAACCTTTAGCCGTGGCCAGGCCAACCCGCAGTCCTGTAAACGAACCGGGACCCAATCCCACCGCTATTCCTTTGATATCCACCGCATCAACCTTTGAGCGGCTCATGGCATCGTGAAGACTCTGGGCTAAAGTCTGAGAAGGCACTGCGCCCTTTTCAAATTCTAGAAAAGAAACCGGCTCCTGACCCGGCCAACCCAACATCGCGACGCTGGAGTCCGAGGTAGACGTATCAATACTTAGTAAGGGACCGCCAGCATCTTTGGAGAGCTGAGCCAATGCATCCATATGTGCATCTGATAATTGAACAGACATGAAAAACTCTTAAGGAATGATGAAACGCATGATGTCATTACTGAAAACAATGACCATCAAAAAGAGTATGAATACCATACCCACAAGATTGGCTATCTCGCGAACACGAACAGATGGGGGCCGCCGGCGAACCGCTTCGATACCAAACATCAAGAGGTGGCCACCATCCAAAACCGGAATGGGCAATAAATTGAGCAATCCTAAATTCACACTGATAATCGCAAGCCACCGCAGGTAATCTTGCAAGCTTCGTCTTGCACTCTTTTCAGCGATGACCCAAAGCATAATCGGTCCACCAAGATCGGACATAGGAACCACACCGGTCGCCAATTTACTCATTCCCTCGGTGATAAGACTTGCATCTTGAAGCACTTGCCGTCCCGCAAAGATCAAAGCTTCTCCGTAACCTAAATCCCGTTCCAGTCGGTAAGGCTCGAAGAGTTCTCGGTCATTGAATGCGCCAAAAATATATCGGGTTCGCACGTTTTTGAAATCATCGGTGAGTTCCTCCGATGCCAGCTGAACCTGAGTGGTCATAAAGGAGCGACCACGCTGAACACGAAGTGTAAACTCATTGCGGGCATCCGTACCTTGGAATGAAGCAAGGTCTGTGCTCCAAACCCCAATGGGCTTCTCCACAAAGGTGCCATCTTTGGACTTCATGGATACTTTCACCAAACGGTCGCCAACCTTCAACCCTGCGTGCGCAGCGGGTGTATCGGGATCTACCTTTTGAACAACAACTTCTCGTGAAACCAGTCCCGTATAACCACCAACCATATCTGCCGAGCTTAAGAGGCCGATCGGCATATCCGGTGGTTGCACATCAGGAGAGAGTGTAAAGGTCATGGGAGAATCGCCGCGAAGCACCGCGATGGTCAGCGCCGAATCCGCAGGAATCTTCATCAACGCTTGTCGCACCTCATGCCAAGCTGACACCGGGATATCGGCCACGTGGGTAATGACATCTCCGCTTTTAAGCCCCGCTAAAAAGGCAGGACTCTCTTCATCCAGAATGGCCAATTCGGGTTTTATATAAAAGTTCAGAATACCGATTTTACCGCGCCGTTGTTTTTCCCGGTAAACGTTCTCACCATCTTCGCCACGGGCTCTGATCTTCGTGCTGTAAATGGTTCCGGCGCGCTCATATTCAACGATTAATTCTTCGTCGGGTCTTGAGCCAACGCTCTCAATCACATCGCTCCACTGCTCAAGCTCTTCACCGTTGATTGTTAGAAGCTTGTCGCCAGCGCGGATGCCCGCGTTCCAAGCGGGATCTCCAACACTTACAACTCCTAACTTCGTGTCTGCGAAAGTATTCGGGCCTACAAACATCCCAAAATAGACCACCAAAGCCAGAAGGAAATTCGCGATAGGTCCAGCCGCGACAACCGCGGTCCTTTGCCACAAGGGTTTGGATGTCAGTGCACGGGGTAAATCCTCGGGATCCATATCCATTCCGGGCAACTCGCCAACCATTTTGACGTAGCCCCCCAACGGAAGAAGCGCCACCCGATACGTGGTTTCACCACGCCTGAATGAAAAGAGTTCTGGTCCAAAGCCTAAGGAAAAGCTTAAAACTTTCACATCAAAAAACTTTGCCACCAAGAAGTGACCAAGCTCGTGAAAAAAGACCAAGCTACCGATGAATACGATGAAGTAGCCAAAGTTTTGAATGAATTCCATAATTACCACAATTTTCGGTACGCCCAGCCCAAGAGTCAAGGGGCGCAGATGATCTGAACGCTATACTACCAGGGAAACGTAAAGAAAAATCGCGGGCGCAGCAAACATTACTCCATCAAAGCGGTCCAATACCCCACCATGACCTGGAATCAGATTAGAAGAGTCTTTAATTCCCGTGCTGCGCTTCAGAAGTGACTCACATAAATCCCCAATGATCCCGAATATTGCCGCCAAAGCCCCAATCACCAACGTGTGAACCGGAGCAAATTCAGGCATGAAGAAATG
>CAZZDT010000112.1:0-8223 GCA_964652435.1 uncultured Bdellovibrionales bacterium | reverse complement strand
TATAAATTCAAACATCCAGACCTGAGAGATAGGAGACACACATCCATGGCTAGGAGGAAAACATACGACGGAGTGATTGAACGAGTCACCGAACCTTCATTCAATGAGAAATACAATTGGTGGACGTTCTCGGTGAAACACGATGGAAAGTGGAACTCCGTTACTTCACGGAGTCGTGAGAATGCTGAAAAGGAATACCAGATTTACCTTCGACGGAGTAAAGCCAATGACTGTGGAGTAAATCTGGTTTCGACTTCGTTGTCGGATCGTCAGTTACAGATTGCGCAGTTGGCTTTCAATCGATTGGACACTGTGGGTCATTTGAAAATTGATGATGATTCAACAGCCAATGTTCTTGTGGAGGGGATTGATTTCTTTATCCAGAACTTCACGGACTATGCTGCTCCCACCGTGAAGGAATGTGTTGAGTTGTTTCTTGATAAACAATCCTCCCGACAGCTGTCGGAGGCTACGATGTGGGATTACAACCTCCTTTTGAATGAATTGCTCGAAGATTATGGAACGGAAAGAGTGAGCCACCTGAATGCCAAACGTTGTAAGAAGTTTATTGAAAAGAGAAAGGGCACAACCCAGAGGCGGGCCAGATTCATTTACCTGAAAGCTTTCATGGAGTTTTGTGCTGGGAAGAAAAATATTCATTGTGAAGAGACACCTTGGATTAAACGTAATCCTGTTAACTGGGAGATGCCCAAGTTTGAAGCGAAGGAGATCGAGGTTTATACCTTTGAGGAAATTGTAAATCTCTTAAAGGTGGCCAAGAAACGAAACGTGTTTGGCTATTACATCTTCCGTTTGTTCTCGATGATGAGAACTGAAGAGATGAAACGATTTGCTGAGATTGGAGGAGATGATGTGAAGACCAATAAGTTCATCAACCTGAAAGAGAAGAGGATCACCATCAGCAATCAGGTGTATAAGAAACGGGGGAGAGCTGAATTACGGGGTCGTCATTACAATAACATTCCGGATGTGTTTGCTGAATGGGTCGAGCACCTAGGTGAGAGTGGAATAAAGATTAACTGCTCCCGCCGGCAAGACCATTACACTCGTAAGGAAGCTGGACGGAAAGGAACCAACATCGTTCGCCATACAGCCATTACTTACCATACGATGAATTTCCGTGATCCGTTAGTTACGGCTTATTCGGCTGGTAACTCCGTTAATGTGATCCAGAACCATTACCTGAATATGAATATTGATGAAGATGATGTCCGGAAGTTATACGAATTGACCCCTTCGAAGGCTAAAGAGTTGGGGATACTCTAAACGGGGGAATTGGAAATTCCCCCGGTATTTGCGCTGCCGTAAAATTGCGTTACGTCTCCCTTGTGCCTATTTTACGGCACTTCTACTATCCCAGAGACCCGTTCTGGTGTATATTCCTCAAAACATAGGGTTTTCCCCAGTAAAATGACCTTTTACTCGACACCATGAAAACAATCGATCTCTACGATAACTCCAATCTTCAAATGAGTAACTGCCGTAAAATAGGCATAAGGGAGAAGAAGCTAGATTTTACGGCAGACAAGAATGCTCCCCCATTGGTCATTGGGTTCGATACGGAGTATGTGGCTGTTCGGGGGAAAAGTGAAGTTCCGGTAGAAGGGGAGTATCCAGAAGCACCTTTTGACTTAGAATCGGAAGACAGTATCGGATTCAAGCCATACAACCATGTATTGTCATATCAGTTCTATGCTAGTCATTACGAAAGGACTTCGTGGAAAGGGATCGGCTATACAGATCGAAGAGGTCCAAAAGTAAAAATGCCCCATGGTCCCTTTGCTGGAAAGCTGGTTCATATTGGATTGACTGGGGAAGGTAGAGATAATCGGATTCCAATCGATCATTTTTTAGAATGGGTCTTCTCGGAGGGGCTTGGGCATGACCCTGACATGGTATTCCCCAATCAGATTTATCTCGTTGGTCATTTCACTTTAGCCGATCTCCCTGCTTTCACCAACTTTGGTGATATGAAGAAGCTCATTGATGCTGTCCGTAAAACATTCATCACTACTTTCAAGGGAACCAAAGTTCAGTTAAATGATTACAGGGGCTCGAAGAGAGAAGTCACCGTGAATTTTAGAGACACTCTGCTTCTAGCTCCAGAAGGCAAAGGGAGTCTCGATGACATTGGAGAGATTGTTGGCTACCCCAAGCTCAAGGTACATCAATTCTACAAAGAGAACATGGACCAGTTCCTTCAGGATGCTCCGAAAGAGTTTAAGGAATATGGGATTCGGGATGCTGAAATCTGTGTAAAGTATGCTGAACGAATCATGGAGCAAACCGAAGGGATCACTGGTCGACGATATATCCCCCCGACATTAAGTTCCCTCGGAGTTGAACACCTCACTAATACATGGAAAGAACACGAGATCGTCCCGGCGGAAGTTCTAGGTACGGAGGTGGTTAATGAATATCAATGGAACAAGAAGGAACATCGTACCTTCAAGTCACGAGTTAGTGTCCCCATCGACATACGATTCATCCATGAGAATTTAGCTATCGAGTGTTATCATGGAGGAAGAAACGAACAATACTTCTTCGGTCCGGGAGAAGAAGATGATTGGGTCGATTATGATTTACGATCTGCTTACACAACCGCTATGTCGATCATTGGAACTCCTTTATGGAATGATATTTATTCATCCCGAGACATCAGTGATTTTTTAGATCCCTCTGTGATGGGATTTGCTCTGGTTGAATTTGAATTCCCAGAGAAGACCCGATTCCCCTGTCTACCCGTAAGGTGTAATGCTGGTATCCTATACCCGATGAAGGGAAGGAGTTGTTGTTGTACTCCCGAAATCGTTTTAGCCAAGGAGATGGGAGCAACTGTTGAAATTCTTCATGGGATTATCCTTCCGGATGATAAGGATGTCTCTCCATTCAAAGAGTTCATTACATCAACACTGGAAAATCGAAACCGTCACCCCAAGGGTTCCCTTGAGAATCTATTTTGGAAACAGATCGGGAACAGTTGCTATGGGAAACTAGCTCAAGGGTTAAAGAAGAAACGATGTTTCGACACTCGCTCAGGGCAAATGAAGACCCTCCCCGAGAGCAAAATCACTAACCCCTTCCTTGCTGCTTACATCACTTCAATGGTTCGAGCTACCCTGTCGGAAGTGTTGTCCAAACTTCCGAACAAGGTGAAGGTGTGTAATGCTACAACTGATGGTTTTCTTTCAAATGTAAATACCGGACAACTCAATCGAGCTACGAGTGGAAAACTCTGTCGTCTCTTCTCCAAGACTTTGAAGAAGGTGACTGGTGATGGTTCGGTATTGGAGATTAAACATCAGATCAGAAAACCCTTGGGTTGGAGAACCCGTGGACAAGCAACGTTGAAACAATACAACAAGAAGGTTGTTCGTCAGTTGGAGAAGGAACAGATCAAACCGGTTGTATTAGCTAAAGCTGGAATCAAACCTGAGAAAAAGCCAGGTGAGGGTTCATACATTCCGAGGACTGATGAAGAACAGAATGATTGGATTGTATCTCAATTCTTTGAACGTGATCCCAACACTCGATACAAAGTTGACCTGCTGACGGGTATCCGAGATGTCTGGGAGAATGAAGGGGATTTGCTGGGAGTAGAACGGTGGAAAAGACTCTCAATGGATTACGACTGGAAACGTGATCCAATCCAACCTGAGATGAGGTCAGGTTCCTTCAAGGGGTCGAGGTACAATCACCTTTTCTTCAACTCCCAACCTTGGGTTGATTTGGAATCTTTCCATCGATGTCGGGAGAAGTGGGAGAACTTTAATAAGAATGAACGACACACCTTGAAGACTCTGGATGATTTTCGGAATTGGGATTACTACCGTCGACTTTCTCAACAAGATGATCATCTCAAGACCTTCAAAGTGGACTCCGACTTGAAGAGGTTTAGAATGATGTTTCTTAGGGCATATGTTCGGGGAGAAGCTGGTTTGACGAAGGAGTTCGATACTTACACTGAATTAGCTGATTGGCTCTCAGAGATGGGTATAGAGACAAAGAAACACACCGTGGAGAATGCTGCTCGTCCGGATAGTAAGTTTTACCCTCATAATTGTGAGCCATCGAATCGAGTCTTAGCTTGGGTTCGAAAGATAAAAGAGAAGTTTCCGAAGATGAATTCTGATTTGTTCTTCATCAAAAACACCTAGTCTCTCCGGAAAAATTAAGTGTTTCTCAAAAGTTTCGGATCATAGTTCTCCGGATTCCGTAGGGAATCTTGGACATATAGGGTGAAATACAGAAATACCCGTCAGGTAAGGTAAATCTCAGACATACGGTGTAGTAGTAAGTGTGTGTAGTGGTGTGTGTCTGGTAAAAATACAAAAGTAAATCCGACTAGATTCCATAGAACATAATCGGATTAAACTTATGTTGAGGTTGAGTTACACCTGTTGGTGTCTTCTCGATTATTTATCGTTCCCGTAGTGGTCTTCCACGGTTCCCAGACTAAATAGTCATATGAGGTTGATGTTTTACACGTATGATGTCTTTGAAGATATAGCCAAGGAACTAGGGAACACGGAGATTCAGAAGAGTAATTATCTCCGGATATTCGACAAGTTGATGAATGTATACCGAAGTCGAGGGAGATGTGTCGGAGACTGGGTAGAAGTTCCCTACAATTATTGGGTAAAGAATTTCACCAACTTCAAAAAGTATTTGGAACGATTGATTGAGAATGAACACATCGTTAGAGATGATTCATATTCGTGTGGTCTTGGGTCCAATAGCGGGTTCTCCAAGAGGTACAAACTGAATGTAGGTTATCTAGACAGACCCGTTATTCACCCCCTTCCTGAGTATTGGTTGAAACAAGAGAAGGAAGTTAGGAATTCAAATGTACCAGATGAAATGTGGAATCATATCCGGTCCATTGAACAGGGGATTTCATTTGATTTGGATCAATGTGAATTGGCTCTGATTGAGAAATTGGATTCAACGTATCTAGAAGAAGTCATTGACCAGTATCGATCTGTGGAAACCAGTAAGGGTTTTCATTATCACCTTCATTCATTTAGAGAAAAACTAGACCCGGGGGAGACTTTGGTTCAGTCCAGTGATTCCAACGACAATGTAGTTTCCATCATTCAAAGAGACCAGATTGAGATTGAAGAGAAACGTCTCCGGTATAATCGATTTGGCTCCTGTATGAATTCACTCCTGTCCATTCATTACCCGAGTGGGTCTTACGCTATTAAGGACGAAGGAGGGAGGTTGTATACCAAGTTAACGAATCTCCCATCTGTGTTCCTATCCCACCTATATCTTCACGATGAACCCTTGGTTGAATTTGATTTAGCTAATTGCCAACCCTTGTTGCTAGTCGATGAATTCAATGGAGACGGAATGTTAAGAGAATCCTCCGAAGGAGGATATTTTTACAATTGGCTGGGGTCTCAACTAGGTGATGATGTTTCAGTTAAACAAGTGAAGAGAAACTTTCTCTCGATGATGTTCTCCAAGAGAAACAATACTCCAACTGCTGATCGTATCTTTGATTTCCTCCAACAGAACCATCCTGAATTTTCTCAGAAGTTTAAGAAGAATAGAGGGAGAGAGTTGTCACTCTTACTCCGAAGGAGTGAGAGTAAATTATTCATCAAGAAAATCTATCAGGAGATAATTAAGAGAAGTCTTCCAGTATTTACTCGTCACGACGGAATCATAGCTAGTCATTCAGTGAAGTATGAAGTTGAAGGAATCATTCATAAATCCATGAGTGAGTTTGGGATCAAGGGTAAGTTAAGACTAAATACCTTTGATGGCCGGACTATTTGAAAAAGCATTTTTGAAAGCTCTCAATGAAGAGACGTTCTCTGACATGACAAGGGATGGAACAGCTCCCGTGTCCCCTGAGGAAGTAGATGAATTCCTAGAGTTGGAAATTCTCGATCCGACCGAACCCGATGTGTGGGAGATGTATCACCGAGGGTTGATCGACAAGGAGAAGAGAGATTCACTCCTGTCTCCATTCAAACGGGAGAGAGCAAACAGGAAGAAGGAAAGAGCCAGGAAGAGGAGTCAAGTCGAGAGGTGGAAGGGAATGAGACAGAATCAGATCGACATGGAATTGGCTAGGAATGCTGAACCAGACGAATGGGTTCAGTACATGATCTTGAAGAGATTGGGGATTGTTTAATTATTCATGCTACTTGAACCAGATTGATGAATTTGAGAAAGAGCATAATTTATTTTCGTCCGTATGTCATAGAATTGAGAAACACCTACCTCCTGAGCACCTAAATTTGTACCTGTGTCTTCCGTGACTACTAGGTCGTATACATCTCTCTCATTACTAAAATAGATGTTAATAGAATGAGTGATACCAGTTTGAGCGGATCTAAATTGTTGTGTTTTCGTTAGGCTACCGTCTTCTTCCATTTCATCTATTCCGTTTTCAATAACCGATTTTATGGCATCAATCGAAAGCGAAGATAAAATTGAATTTGATACGTAGATTCTTTCGCAATCTTGGCATGCTTGAACTAGTGGTGTTTTCATCAATTGATCATCTAACTTCTCTACTGAAGATTCCCTTTTTTCAATTTCGTCCATTATACGAAACCACTTATCTTTTTTATCTTCATGCTCAAATCCAGCAGCATCTTCCCAATCAATTAACCCTTCGTACACACTGGCCCTAGCTCCTATATCATCTTCAAAGCCACACTCCTTTTCAATCGCATCGACTTCCTGATAATATTCATTAAGTTGGCGCGTTAATTTTTTCCGTTTTTTGAATGTCTTGCTATGATCATAATTTTTCTCTCTTTTATGTGATGGATGGGTTTCCTCTTTGTCTGGTTTAGTATCGTTCTCTTGCTCTGACACATTTATTTCTTGTGGAGTAATTTCTGAAGTGTCTTCGCCATCTATCTTTATTAGAGATGGTGGGTGTAATTTTATGTCCTCCTTTGCTCTGCCACCTGTTGGTTTTGATATATAGGTCAATCGATACTTTGTGGTAATCGGTTTTAATTTTTTATCTTTATCACCTTCAATAGATTCAGCTATTCCCACGAAAATGAAGCCAACAACAATTGCAGCTCCCACAAAAACCCACGATCCGTTGAACCCGAAAATTATTGCTACTACTAGTGCTATAAGACAACCAGCACCCCCAACACCTAATTCCTTTTCTTTTTCCTGAATTTCCCGATCTCTAGATTTGATTAAGTTTTCTAGCTCTTCATTTACATGAGTAAATCTTGCAAGTGATTCTCGATACTCATCGTCATCATAGTGGTATCCTTTCCTACGTATATCTCTACGCTCGTATTTGCATAGAATTTCGATCCATATAGCTTCTACCTTATTATTGTAATCCTTAAATTCTTTTTGAAGTAGTGTTAAACTCTTGCTGAATAAGCCTAGTTCCCGTGCAATTTCAGACTTCACCAATCTGTCTTCCTCATCCTTATCCGAAATTAGATTATATAGTTTACGGAGGTTTTCTTTTTCATATTCGTCTGAAACGAATGCAAAAGGATTGTCTCGTATCTTATCGTTATATTGTCTCCAGATCTGCTTTCGTAGGTGTACTTCTAAATCAGGTTTAATTTTTGTGGTTTCAATGAATTGTTTTATATCATCGATTGTTGCCTTCAACCTATCCATGCATTTTGTATCTGCAGGGAGGGATTTTTCTTCAACATATTCATGTCGCGTGATTTTCCCACACCATTGACATAAATCCTCATTTAATTTCAAACCAGTATAACCTTTTTCGAGGAATGCAGGAAAATACGGTAACCTATCCTTATTGAACATTGGTAGATGGGCATGACCATCACTCCAGTCTATCCGATAACCATATTGAACACCGGGTCCCACGTGGAAAGATTCATGTGCTATTCCACCGCAATGTTCACATTTTGAATAGGAGTGTGAAATATTCGGATCCATTGATTATCTTTAGGGCAAGTTAAACCCAATCAAAGTCATAGTGTAAATCATTACTTCGTCATCTATTGTCCCTATCATTATGACTCCTTCCCTTCACCCGACCGGTCATCTCAGATAAATCATCAATCACGATGAGACATCTGACTACCTGAGACATCTGACTACCCCCTGAACCCCGTTAAAGCTAATCCCCGGATTCTCAGGTTCTCGTTAAGAAATACTTAGAAGTTGATTGGAGCGGGTGATGGGAATCGAACCCAACGAACATCGGATCCCCCGTTTTCAGGG
>CAZZDT010000111.1:0-8226 GCA_964652435.1 uncultured Bdellovibrionales bacterium | reverse complement strand
GTCCACCTGGAAGAAGAGATTCACTTTTCCATACGAGTCTTCCGGTGACCTCTGAGCGCAGTTCAATTTTTTGAGCGGGTACCGTCGTACCCTGGGCTTCAATGATGATGGGCGTGTCTTGAGCAACTGCTTTTTGAACATCTACAATCAGAGGCGATTCAGTGACAGGCTTGATCTTTGCGTCGGGCCGGGTTGCTCGCAACGAGGCAAAAATACCCATACCGATCATGACGATGAGCAGAGGTTTGAAAAAATTCTTCAGACGAGATGATGACTGACTCATGACGGGTTACTACTTTCTTCAACTTGAGACGGTTCGAGTTTTTGGGTCCAGCTGCCACCAAGGGCTCGGCAAAGTTGGACGCGAAAAGAGCGGACTTGTTTTTGGCTTAAGACCACACTTTGTTCGACTCTTTGTAAGGTTCCGAGAGCTGTGAGAACCGGCAGGAACTCACTGAGCCCCGCAAGATATCTTTCCTTAGCTTCTTCAAGAGCACTTTTGGCGTGGGCCCGCTGTTGTTGAAGATGGCTTAACCGTTTGGCTTCGTGAGCTTGGCTGCTCAGTGCATTTTCAACTTCTGCAATGGCTTGCAAGACTGAGTGGGTGAAGGTGTGCAGCTGTTCTTGGAGAGCGGCTTCTGCTTGGTCTTGTTGGGCTGCGAGCGCACCACCCATGAAGATAGGTTGGGTGACACTGCCGATGACGCTGAAGATAAGTTCATCAAAAAGCCCCGTAAAGGTTGTGGCGGAGTAGCCGACGCTGCCGGTAAGCTTCAGGGCGGGGAATCGGTTGGCGAGTGCTATGCCAATACGAGCATCGGCTGAAGCGACACGGCGCTGAGCCGCGCGTACGTCGGGTCTGTTTTTCAGAAGTTCGGCCGGCACGCCGGTAGCTGGGAGTGCTGGTAAATTGGGTAACTCGACCGCGTTGGGAAGCTCTAAGGTATTCGGAGTTTTACCCAGGAGCACGGCGAGCCTATTTTTCAGAATTTGCGAGAGTCTCTGAGCATCTTCGAGTTGTGAGCGACTTTGTTCCACCTGTTGTCGAAGGTTGTAGATATCTACAGCGGTGGCTAAGCCTTCCGCGAATCGCACTTCGATCAATTCAAGATAGGTGGCGTTGGTTTCCAGCTGACTTTGTAAGAGTTTCAACTGAGCTTGCTGAGCGACCCAACCAAACCAAGTGTCTGTGACTTCGGCAGCAAGTGTCATGGCCGCTGCTTCCAAAGAATCCCGAGTGGCTGCAAGATCCATGGCTGCGGCTTGGCGCTGATTGTTGAGTTTTCCCCAGACATCAATTTCGTAGCTGGCCTGAAGCGAGCCGGTGATGACATTGCTTTCCGGAAACATCGAGGATTGCTTGGCACGGCCAGCAGAGAAGCTTCCGCTTAGACTGGGCCACCAACTTGCGTTGGCTGCATCTGCCATGGCTTGGGCTTGAGCCAGCCGTGACCAGGTGGAAAGGAGCTGTTGATTGCCCGCTAAAGCCTGATCTACCAGGCTGTTCAGTGATTCGTCCTCAAAGGTAAGCCACCATTTATCATTTGCTGTCGATGATGAAGATGATTCGGAGTAGCTTGAGGGTAAGACTTGCAGCGGTTTCGGAGCAAGGTCTGGACTGTGTAGACAGCCAGCGAGCAAGCCGACACTGCTGATGCATAGAGCGGCCACCCATGTTTTTCTATTTGAGGTAGCGTTCATAGCTCCTCCTTTTTCGCAAGCGCGCGCCAGGTGAAAGCCACTAGGTCTTTCACGTATTCTTCGTCGCTTTGGGTCATGTAAATGTCGCGTATGATATGTCGGCGAAAGCTACGGGTTTGCAGTGCACCGATAAGAGAAATCGAAATGGACTCGGGATGTTCCTGAGCTGTGATGATCCCGGCTTCTTGAAGAGTTCGAACCCAGTTTTCCAGAGCAAGTCTGCCGCGAACGGGGGGAGCGTCTTTGGGCAAGGTTTCTGGAGGCTCAATCCCGGCGGACCTCAGGGCTGACCAGCATGGCACCATCTTTTCGAAAAAGGCTTGAAGCCTGATGGCCATTTCTAAAAGTTGAGCTTTGGGATTGGCCAGGTCCACATCTGCTTCGAGGGCCCGGATTAAGTTCGGTGCTTCTACGCCAAGCAGCAGCGCCCGCGTGATCAGATGAACCTTATTACCAAAGCGTTTGAAGAGCGTAGCTTGGGAAACCCCAACGTGGTTTGCAATGATTTGTGTGGACACAGCTGGTCCTTCGCTGAGCACACAAGACCGCACGATTTCCAAAATTTCTTCATCGCTGATGGTTTTAGGCCGCATGGGAGCACCTGAATGATTAGTAAGTGAGCGCTTACTTACTATCGGGGAACCCCGAAATGATCAAGCAAATAGGCGAAGATTCAACGGTTTTTTCAGTCATCTGGCCTCTTGAGTGGGCACGGCCGAAATTATATCCATTGATTTCAGTGAGTTAAGTTGGTTACGGGCCGCCCCATATACAAGGGGGGCTGGTGGCTTCGATCCACCGAATCTTCCTGAAGGTCGATTCGCCTCTGGGCAAATGGCAGTAATGACCTACTTTAAGGCCACAGGTCTTGACCGATGGTGACTCAAAGCTTAATTTGCCCACGGTTTCCCTAGAAAAATCAAGATATTGGAGTGCCCTGATGGCAGCCTGGTGGCAGAAAATAATTCCGAGTAAAAACGACCGAGAACTCAAGCGTATCAGTGGGTTGGTCGACCAAATTGCTTCATTGGAAGCAAAATTTAAAGCTCTGCCCGATGCTTCACTGCAGTCGAAGTCTACCGAACTGAGAAACCGATACATGGAAGCCTACAAAGGCTTCGGTGGAGATCCAGAAAGTCGCTTCACCTACGCTTCCACCCCGGAAGCTACGAAGCTCGAACGTAAACGCATTGATGAATCGCTGAATCCACTCTTACCAGAGGCATTCGCCTTGTGCCGGGAAGCTTCGGTCCGAGTATTTGGAATGCGCCATTACGATGTTCAAATGATTGGCGGTATCTCTTTGCATGAAGGCCGAATTTCAGAGATGAAAACCGGTGAAGGTAAAACTCTTGCCGCAACACTTCCGGTTTATTTGAATGGCCTCGCGCACCGCGGTGTGCACGTTATTACGGTCAACGAATACCTGGCGGCTCGAGATGCCCGTTGGATGGGACAGCTCTATAACTTCTTGGGTCTCGACTATGGAATTATTGTTCATGGGCTTTCCGACAAGCAGCGCCAAGCTGCTTACAATGCGCATGTGACCTATGGCACCAACAGTGAATTCGGTTTTGATTATCTTCGCGACAACATGAAGCTCTTTTTGGATGACTACACTCAGCGTGGTCATCACTTTGCGATTGTGGATGAGGTCGACTCCATTTTGATTGATGAGGCACGTACGCCTTTGATCATCAGTGGACCCGCAGAAGACAACACCGAAAAATATTTGCGAATCGATAAAATCATTCCAGGTCTTCGTCGCGAACAAGATTACTCTGTGGATGAAAAGAGCCGAACCGTTGTTCTCACCGATGCCGGTATCACTGCAGTTGAGAACCGCTTGAATGTAGAGAATCTCTACATGCCAGACAACATCGAGCTTTTGCACCACGTGAATCAAGGCCTGCGAGCGCATACGCTCTTTCGCCGCGATGTTGATTACATGATTCAAGATGGCAAAGTGAAAATCATTGATGAATTCACGGGCCGGGTTTTGGATGGTCGCCGTTGGTCTGATGGTTTGCACCAGGCAGTTGAAGCCAAAGAAGGTGTGAAGATTGAGAACGAGAACCAAACGCTCGCAACCATTACCTATCAAAACTACTTCAGAATGTACCTGAAGCTCAGCGGTATGACGGGCACAGCCGAAACCGAAGCGGAAGAATTCGCGAAGATTTACGACTTAGAATGCTTGGTGATTCCTACCAACAAACCCATCGCCCGATTGGATGAGAACGATTTGGTCTTCAAGACCGAAGCTGAAAAGTTTGAAGCCATTGCCGATGAAATCATGGACCGCAGCAAGAAAGGCCAACCTTGTCTTGTGGGTACCGTGAGCGTTGAGAAATCAGAGGTTCTGTCTCGAGCGCTGAACCGTCGTAAGATTGGCCACGAGATTTTGAACGCAAAATACCACCAGCGCGAAGCTGAAATCGTTGCTCAAGCGGGCCGCAAGAGTGCGGTGACCATTGCAACCAACATGGCGGGCCGTGGTACGGATATTCTTCTCGGTGGTAACCCTGAGTTTCTTGCGAAATTGGCGACCGGCCAGGCCGAAGATCCCGATGGCAAATTGTTTGAGCAAAACTTAGCGAAGACAACGCCAGCGTGCGCGCAGGAGAAACAAGAAGTTCTCGATGCAGGTGGTCTTTGTATCATTGGTACAGAACGCCACGAATCACGCCGAATCGATAATCAGCTTCGAGGTCGTGCGGGCCGGCAAGGTGACCCCGGTTCCTCGAGATTCTTCGTATCCCTTGAAGACGACTTGATGCGTATCTTCGGTGGCGACCGAATCAAAGGCTTGATGGAACGCCTTGGTATGGAAGAAGGCGAAGTCATCGAACACAAGTGGGTGAATAAGAGCATCGAAAACGCTCAGCGCAAGGTTGAAGGCCACCACTTCGATATTCGTAAGCACCTGCTTGAGTATGATGATGTTATGAACGAGCAGCGTAAATCTGTTTATCAGCTGCGACGCAGTGTCATTGGTGCCGGAGTTGAAGAAGCCAAAGAGCTGGTTGAGACTTTGGTTGAGCAGGTTGTCTTCAAGTTGGTGGACCAATGCTGTCCGCCGAAAACCCATTTCGACGAATGGAACCTCGACCTCTTAGAAGAGCTGCTTCGAGATAAGTTTGATATCAAGATGGACCTTGGTGAACTCATTGATATCAACCGTGAAGAAATTCAAACACGGCTTTATTACGACAACTTCATGAAGATGATTGAGCAGAAAGTTGCTGATTATTCCGAAGAAGGTTTCTTTGGTGTGGCGCGGGTTATCTACCTGCAAACCATTGATTCTCTTTGGAAAGGCCACTTGCGAGCCATGGACCATTTGCGTGAGGGCATCAGTCTACGGGGCTACGCGCAAAAAGATCCGAAGCAGGAATACAAAAAAGAAGGTTACAATTTATTCGCCAGTATGATGGCGAGTATTGATGACGAAGTTTTGTATAAGGTTTCAAGGGTTGTCATTACCACCGAGACGCAGGAAGATTATGAAGCAAGGCTTGAGGCGCGTCGGGCGAAGCAATTGCGTGACCAGCAATTGCAGCGCGGACCTGCTCAAAAGAAAGCTGAGAAACCGCAAACGGTGAAGCGACAAACGGCGAAAGTCGGACGTAACGATCCGTGTCCATGCGGAAGCGGGAAGAAGTATAAAAAGTGCTGCGGACTAAACAATGATCTCCATTCATGATCCTGTTCACGGAACCATTGATGTAACACCTATTGAAATCAAGCTGGTGGACTCTCGTCCTTTTCAGCGTCTACGTCACATTAAGCAGTTGGGTTTTTCCCATTTGGCTTTTCCGGGTGCCACCCATACCCGTTATGCCCACAGTCTTGGTGCCATGCAGATGGCTACAACCATTGCCGACAAGATCATGGAGCCCCTTAAGCTTTCTCGGCTTGAGCATGTGCGCCTTCGGCAAATGCTGCGGTTGGCAGTTCTATTCCACGACATTGGTCATGCTCCCTTTAGTCATGTTACCGAACGGGTAATGCCAGCGGTATCGGCGCTGAACCTCGGCGGCTGGGTAGATGACCCCACGCGGCAAGCAACTCACGAAGATTACACAGTGAAGTTGTTGGTGGATTCCGAACTGACGGATTTGATTCGTCAGCAAGTTGGAGACCTGGATATCAGTGGTGAAGTTTTAGCGGCATTGGTTATGGGTAAGGAGCCTCCAGGCCAAAGCGGCGCTTTTGTATTTGATGGAAAAAATCTTTTACCGCTGATGCATCAAGTGGTGTCGGGAGAGATGGATGCCGACCGAATGGATTACCTGCGCCGAGATGCATACTGTTGCGGCGTAAGTTATGGCCAGTTTGACCATATGTGGCTGACCACGAACCTAACTGCAGTGGAAGAAGCAGGTAAATGGCAATTGGCTCTTAAACACCGCGGTGTTTGGGCTTTTGAAAACTTTCTTTTGGCGCGTTACCACATGTTTTTGGCGGTTTATCTGCACCACACGCCCGTGTGTTTTGACAACATGTTGGGCCGCTTCTTTGAGTCGGGCGAATATGAATTGCCTGGCGATACCGAAGGTTATCTGCAAACCGATGATGTGCATCTGACATACCACTTGCGACAATCGCCTAATGAGTGGGCGCAATGTGTTGCCAACCGTAGGCCTTATCGAATGCTGGTAGAGCAGCATAACTTTGGCCCGGAACCGGTGGACTCAGAACTCGATTTTCGGCTCAAAGCTGCCAACATCGATTATTTCAAGAGTCGCAGTAAAGGTGTTTTGTCTAAGTATGTTCGCGATTCTCATCGAGCGACACCTCTTTTGGTGCTGGAGCCAGAACTTGGCCGTTTAAGCCCGATTGAGCAATACACACCTTTGTTTGAGCGGTTTGCTTCGGTGACGGGAGTTAGCCGGGTTTATTGTGCGCCAGACAAGTATCAAGAAGCTCTTACCATTTTGACATCGGTTAAGCGCGACCTGGGTCAACTTCCATTGTTCTAAGAAAAGAGATTGAGCTGCGGAGGCAAAACGCCCATCTTCTCGAGCTCGTCGATTTTCTCGCCCAGAGATGTGAGGCGTTCAGCTGCTACTTGCTGTGAATAGTCCGCGATATCTGAACCAACAAAATTTCGTTTGTGATTCAGTGAAGCTACCCCGGTTGAGCCCGAACCCATAAAGGGGTCGAGAACGGTTTCGCCAAGTTCTGTGCTTTGCTCGATCAAGACTTTTATAAGCTCCGTGGGCTTTTCGGTGGGGTAACCTTTGTGAATCCGTTTGTGGGCTAAAATATCGGGAATAGATAGATCGTTGAGCTTTCGTTTCCCTTTTTCGAAAAACAAGACGAACTCGTAACGTGCCCGGTAGTGATAACCCATGCCGATGGCACATTTGTCCCAAACCAAAGGCTTCCAGAATTTAAAGCCAGCTGCTTCTGCCGCAGGCTTGGCTGCAAACATGGTTTCTTGGTCACAAAATAAATAGAAGTGGCGGTCTTTTTTTAGAATGCGATAAAGCTGCTGCATCAATTCAGGAAATGATGTGTTTGGAATCACCGAGAACCAAATATTGCTGGATGCCTCGCTCTTCTTAAGCCGGGTGGTGGTGCCCACTGCTCGATGCTTTTCAAGAGATTCATAGGGAGGATCGGTGATCACGCAGTCGATGGATTCATCCCCAAGCTTTTTAAGAAATTCAAAAGCGTTTGCCTGATGAATCGAAAACTTTGGGTGCATGAAAGTGGCTCCTCTTTAAACGATCGCTATGGGACATCATCCTACATCGTGCGTACGCTTTTTATGGATTCATAGATTTTTGTCCAGAACTCCCGGTTGAATCTGTCAGGCGATTGTTCGACAATTTTGGTAATGACCCGCTACGACTCTTCATCGCGTTCTAAACGTACGCAGACCTCCGAGCGTCCTGCATCCCAATCTGGTGCAGGCTCGAAACGGCCTGCTCATCGCGAGCACGATGCTTTTATCTCCACGGGTTTGCTTTCGGTGGATGATGGGATGCGTGGCGGGTTTGCTCGAGAGCATTTGACCTTGGTTGCGGGCCGGGCCCAGGTCGGAGCCACGTCACTCTTAATGGGAGCAGCGTTACATGCACTCGAAACGGGTCTCAAGGTTGCTTATTACTCAGATCGTTTAAACGAAAGACAAGTGACGGGACGCCTGATTCTGCGAGCATCCGAAGTAAACGGTTATCGCATTCAGGCGGGCTTGATGACCGATGAAGAACAATTTGCCCTGGATAAAGCGCGAGAATCCATCGCTTGGGACAGACTTTTGATTCATTGCCGACGAGCAGTTGCCCTTGATGATGTTTTAAACCAATGTATTCGCCAGCCGCCCGATTTGTTGGTCGTAGATTTTAAACCTCATGCCGGCAAAAGCGGTGAAAATTCGGGATTTCGGGCTTATGAACAGGGGCTTCAGGCCATTGCTCGGCGCATTGCCAAGTGTGGGAGTGCGGCAGTGGTGCGGCAGGTCTTACCTCGGGGCAACCATGCACCGGACCGGATTGAATTGCCGGGTCTTGG
>CAZZDT010000110.1:0-8228 GCA_964652435.1 uncultured Bdellovibrionales bacterium | reverse complement strand
AACTTCAGCCTTGGAACGACGCCGCGTCATGCGAGTGTCTCCTTAGCGTTAATTTAGATTAAGCAATTGATACTGAAAGAATCTTCTTGCCGATTTGAGCACCGTCAACGCGCTCTACCAGCAAATCTGCTACTTCCGGTGTGGTCTTCAATACAGCATGGTTACGCTTCGATTCAATCTCGCTCACGATGCCATCGTTTAAACCTGCCAGCGAAGTGATCTTCTTGGCAATTGCACCACGGCCCTTGAAGCCATCGTCAAAGCCAATGTTCACTTTCAGGCGACGCATACCCTCTTCTACTGTACCAGAATCGCTTTCAGAAGATGCTGCTTGCTCGTTACGCTCGCCGCGTGGCTTACGATTACGACCACCGCGTTCATTGCGGTCATTGCGCTCGTTGCGGTCACCATCATCACGACCTCCGCGACGACGACGACGGCGGCGACCGCGGCCGCGACCCTCCTCATCGCCCTCACCCCGTGCTTCTTGACGGTCTTCATTTCGGTCACGCTGCTTGCGCTGACCACCGCTGTTGCCCTTGGTGGCTTCAGCTGCTTGCTGACCAAAATAGGACTTAAGTAGGAATGCTACAATCTCAGCTGACTCTTCATTCTTAAGAATGTCTTCTGCTGTAGGACGATGTTGGCTGGTTTCTGCAACCGCTGCTTTTTCGAGTAAATCTTTCATAATGCGCTCACTTCTTTTCCGGAGGACAATTTCTTCATCAGGGAGTTCAACTTCGGTAAATTTCACATTGAACTTGCGCTCAAGAACTGTGTAGGTCCCGAGACCTTTACCGTCCACAAGGCTGCATGCCTTGCCGCTGCGTCCAGCTCGGCCCGTTCGGCCAACCCGGTGCAGATAAACTTCCGAAAATTCCGGTAGTGAATAGTTGTAAACATGTGACAGGTGCTCAATATCGATACCGCGAGCTGCGATATCCGTAGCGACCATATAGCGAAGAGCACCGCTCTTAATCCGTCCCATAACCCGTTCGCGCTCACGCTGGCGGAAACTTCCACTCAACGCTTCTGCAACGAAGCCATTTTGACACAGATATTTTGCGATAACTTCCGTTTCGTTTCGAGTATTGCAAAACACGATTGCACTGCTGGGCCGCTCTTCTTCGAGCAAGTAAAGCAATTGACGTGGTTTCGGCAAATCAGGCAAAACATGGAAGATGGTGTTATCAATACCATCAACGGTAAGCACATCACCTGAAACATCAACCCGCACTGGGTCCTTCAGGTAGTGAGCCGCTGCTTTAGCGATTTGATACGGCAGAGTTGCTGAGAACAGCATCACCTGACGCTCTTCTGGGCATTGTTCCAAGAGAGACGTTACGTCATCCCAGAACCCCATCGAGAGCATTTCATCTGCTTCATCCAAAACGGCAGTCTGAATGCCTTCAAGAGAAACATTCTTTCGCCGGATATGGTCAAGCAAACGACCCGGTGTCGCAATCAGGATATCAATGCCTGACTTCAGTGCACCCACTTGCCTTGAGAGCGGCACGCCGCCGTAAACAGCAAAAATCTTGTTGCCGTTTTTCTCGCCAACACGTCTGAACTCTTGAGCAACTTGATGTGCAAGCTCACGGGTTGGTGTCAGAACCAAGACCTTCGGTTTGCATGGCTCACCACATCCAGGCTCGTAACGCTCCAGGATTGGCAATCCAAACCCAAGCGTTTTACCGCTACCGGTCTTAGCCTGTACAACGAGGTCCTTACCCTTCAGTGCTGCGTCGATGACTTCTTCTTGAACATCCGTTGGATGCTCATAATTCATGTCAGCAAGCGCCTCTTTCAGAAGATCACCGATAGGAAATTCGTCAAAACGGCGCTCTGAAAAGATGAGCCGAGACGAAGAACCTGTTGGTGCCTCTTCTTCGGTTTCTTCCGAAGGGGCCTCAGAAGCCGCAGTTTCTTCCGGGGCTGCTTCACCTTCCGCCGGACTTACTTGAGCCGCCTCGGTTTCGGTAACTTCTGATTTTTCTTCAACTTCTTCGGCTGCCACACTCTGGGCAACCACTTCTTCTTCGGGCAGACTCTGTGCGTCTGCCTCAGTAACTTTTTCTGGCATTTAAAACCTTACCATGCGCCGGTTTGCGGTACGTTTAGCGCTTTCCCCAATAAAAACTTAACTTTAGCTTTCAAATGGCACTTTGTGCCTCGCCTCAACCGATCCGTATCATGGGCCCGCATTGCCCCAGCTCGTCGGGAGGTTATGTGTGAGACTATGCACCACATGCCAGACTTCGTCAAACCCAAAGCTGCCACTTTCATTTCAACCAAGACGCATCGCGTCATGCTTGATCATTGAAACTCCTATAAAGGCTAGCCATACAAGGCGTTTCAAAAACCTGGCTGGACACATACTCCCGCACTGGTAAGCTTCTATGACGAAATCAACAGTGGCGCAGCCGCTTCGAATAATGATGTGAGGCAATGAATTCAATGCAAATGACTTTTATCAAACAGACACTCCTCATCAGCTTGAGTGGAATCATCCTTGCCTGGGTTCTCGGATCCGGTTGCTCCAAGGAGGACGTGCTGGCGCCAAAGGCCGATTGGTCATGCATTGAAACAGGAACACGCCCTGCAGACGGCGATTCGCCCTGCTCTGACGGAAAACGTTTTGTCAAAGGGCTCTGCGTTGAAGCGCGTTGCGATGCCGGAGATATGGCACCGAACTGTTGCCCTGGACAGTTCTGCGACCCCGGCGGCTCATGCCAAACCGCCGCATCTCGGATTACGGAATGCGAAACCGACAACGATTGTGAAGGAGGCCAGCGGTGCCTGGACCGCCCTCACATCCAGCACTCAGGCAGCACAACAACTTTCTCGTGCGGCTGGCCCTCTGTGGATTCCACCGGGAGTTGCCCCAATGGTGGCATTGCCTTCAATTACCGCTGTGTGAACACCGCACCTTGTGAAGGTGGATGTTCCACCGGTCAAGTTTGCAACATTGACACCAACAAATGCGAATCCGTGCCGACCCTACCGGCTGAAGAAACCAGCTGCTCTCAGGACTGTGGCAGCTCTGCTTTGCTCGTCTACGCTGATCCCGACGCAATGCTCTTTGACCAGTGCTGCGCAGTAGCGTGTCAATGCGAGACACTGCCTCCATTGAATCCTGGCGCGTGGGGACGGTTTGCAGATATCTCTGCTACGGAGTCAGGCGCACTGGTTTCGGCCTATGACACCACTTACGGAGATCTTGTTGTAGCTACCCATGGTAATATTTCAGGCGCACTTGAATCCATCGAGTACATCGACGGTGTACCAAGCACTGGAACCATCGTAGCTGACCCCGAAGGACCGAGAGGTGGAATCAGTGAGCCCGGTGACGATGTTGGTCAGCATACATCCATCGCAACCCATTCGGGGGTCACTTACATCGCGTATTACGATGTCGGAAACCAAAGCCTTAAGTTGGCTCACGGTACATCGAGAGCGTTTGAGACCCTAACTGTGGATGATTCTGTGGGAGATGTTGGTCGATACACATCACTGACCATCGATAGCAGCGGTATTCTCCATCTCAGCTATTACGCTCACCGTCGTACCATCACGGCGGAGGACGGCTCCACTGTAGAAGTCACCGGCCCTATGTATGCAAGGTCGACTACCGCAAACCCCGCCTCCAGCGATGACTTCGAGATTATGCCTATCGAAGAGGTCACATCTTGCAACGGCATGTGCCTTGGCGAACAAGTATGCGTTTCTCAAAATGGGATTCCAATGTGTGCTAACCCAGCCGACAGTTGTGATGCATGTGATTGTGGATCAAGCTGTGTCGACATGGGCGGCGGAATGGGGCCAGGCTGTGCGGAAGTACTACCGGCTGGTTTTTCGGCTCCATGTGGTGGCAGCTGCCCAGAGGGTGACGCTTGCGTTCGCCCGGACGGAGCCAACAGCAGCGTGTGTTTAACGACCAGCACTGACTGTGAAGCGACCTGCGAAACAGGCTTTACCTGTGTGGCCCAGGAAGAAGGTTCCGCATGCCTTTATGAGACACCGTACTCAGGCATCACTGGTATTCTTGAGGGCGTTGGCCTTTTTACTTCCATCGCAATTCAAAACGACAAGCCCGTGGTCACTTACTACGACAGCATCCGCAAAACCCTTAGAGGTGCAGAAGCAGAATTCACCGTGAACGGTGCCAGCGACAGTGGCTTTACTGCCGGCGTTGTTGCTTGTGTTGATGGAGACGACGTGGGGCTTCACTCAAGTCTCGGGGTCAGCACAGATGGCTCTGCTGTCGGTGTAGCCTACCAAGCTCTTGGTGGAGAGACCCTTTGGGCGTTGAGCGGAGCCTCGATCTTCGATACCGACGCAGTTCACACTGAAGTCGATGACGGATTTAGAACCAGCAGCCTGCACTTGGTTGGAATGGGTGCCGATGTGGCCTTCGACGATGCGGGTGCATTCTACATTGCTTATGGCGACCAAACGGCCAACGATCTGGTCTTGGCGTTCCCCACTGCCGACGGCTGGGCCCACACAACCCTTCTTTCAGATGGTGCACTGGGTAGTTTCCCTGCGATCGACATCACCGGACGTACAGCCTGGGTTGCAACTTACAAACGCGAGCGTGACTCAAGTGACAAGGATATTAGCTCCTTATTGGTCCATGTGGCGGATTTAGACGCGCTAACGGCGGATTAATCGACAAGAAATTCGTCTTCCCTTTGTTTTCTGGTTGATTTTTGACGTCAACCACGACTAAGCGGTTCTGACGATGTATAGGATCTATAAAAGCATTGATGTCGATTTCGCTCACCACATCCGTGGGCACCGGGGCCATTGTATCAACATCCATGGCCACACCTGGAAATTTGAGGTTGGCTTGCACGCAAGCGAGCTCGATGACGAAGGTTTCGTCGTCGACTTTTCCAAGCTGAAGCGGGAAATTCTTAAACCCTGCCATGACCTCTTAGATCATAGCTTAGCCATTGGTGAGGCCACCTGGAGTGACGTTGGAGCCTCTCTTGAGCCTATCGGTGTACAGCTGCTCAAAAGTCGAATCCCCGTCCACAACACCGCGGATACATGTGAGCGCGTTGTCACCCGACTCGGTGGGGCCGAAAACCGCTTTCCTGGCGGAATGAAAGTTACGGTTTTCCCATTTAGCCCAACCAGTGAACGCATTGCCGAATGGCTCTTCAACGCAGCAGTGGACAAACTTCAAGACGACCGAGTCAAAGTGACATTTGCCCGTATTTACGAGACGTTGCATCCGGTTGAAGCTGTCGCAGAATACCGATTCGAGTAGCCGACAGGCAGCCCTCACCCCATGGGAACCCGGTCAAAACGAAGTGAACGATGCGATGCCTGCCGCATGCACACGGCTCTTTGCATTTGCTCGCTGGTACCAAAGCTTGAACTATCCACCCAAGTTATCGTCATGATGCACCACCGAGAATGGAGCAAACCCACTGCCTCCGCTCGGTTGCTGGCGCTTGCCAGCCCGCGGTGCCAAATCCGTCTCCGTGGAAAAAAAGACCAACCATTCGACGACACCGGTATTGTTTGCCACGATCGCAGAACCTTGGTGCTCTACCCGAGCGATGACGCCAGGGTCCTTACGCCCGGATTACTGGCTGAAGATGAACGCCCCATCACATTGGTGGTCCCCGATGGAAGTTGGCGACAAGCGGCGAAGGCTGCCCAACGTGAACCATGCCTACAAGGACTTCAAAGGGTTGTCCTGCCCGACATGGGCCCAACCGAATACCAATTGCGAAATGAGCCCAAATTGGGTGGCCTTGGCACCTTTGAAGCCATGGCCCGAGCCCTGCGCGTGATCGAGGGCGAGATGACCTATCAGGCCCTCCATAAGCTCTTTCTCACCATGGTTGAGCGCACATTAGCAACCCGAGGCCAGCCGACCGGTCAGCTACCAAGGCCCCGAATCCAATAAAATTAGCCACTTAGCACGCTCGATTCGTTCGTGATTCCGCCATTCAAAGCCCAAATAATCCCAAAATCACCTTGTCAGACGGTTTTTCATACATTACTAGGGGGCCACTCGGGCTCGCTCCATGAAGCCTGCCCCGACGCACAACAGGACCTCCCCGTTTGAGGCACGCGTCGAAACAACAAAAAACCATCTTATCCTATCGCTGTTGTATGGGCTTGGACGATTCGGAGAGGCTGACACGTAGGCTTCTATCCGAACACCGGAGTATACCTATGCCCGAAACTGCTACTCGGCCCAAAAATGGGTTCGCTAAATTCGACTTACACCCCAACCTCATGCGGGGCATCCAAAACGCTGGATTCGAAAATCCACGTCCCATTCAAGCCGCCACGCTACCAGCAGCCCTCGAAGGCGACGATATTCTTGGTCTCGCCCAAACCGGAACCGGTAAGACCGCAGGATTTGCTATTCCCATTCTAGAGCGCATCGTGCGAGATCCCGGTCACGGCCCGACCGCCCTGATCCTGGCGCCCACCCGTGAACTGGCATCGCAAATCGCGGATGAAATTCGCACCCTGGCATCCTGTACACGAATCAAAGGTGTCACCATCTACGGAGGCGTAGGACAACGACCTCAGGTGGCGTCCCTGCGTCAACGTCCCGATATCATCGTTGCGTGCCCAGGCCGCCTCCTCGATTTAATTGGTCAAGGCTTTGTTAAACTAGGCAATATTCAAACCCTTGTCCTCGATGAAGCCGACCACATGTTCGATATGGGCTTCTTGGTATCGATTCGAAAAATCATTGGTCATTTGCCACGCAAACGCCAAAACCTGCTTTTCTCTGCCACCATGCCCAAAGAGATTCGTAAATTGGCAGACGACATGCTCAACGCCCCTACCGTCGTTGAGTTACCCAGCACCAAACCCGTGGATCTGATTGAGCAAGTTGTCTATCCGGTTCATCACCGTCGCAAGGTGAGACTGGCCCAATACCTTCTCAAAAACGACGATGTGTCCCGCGCGATTATCTTTACCCGCACCAAACGGGGCGCCAAAGCCCTGGCCGATAAACTAGAACGCGCCAAATTTAACGCCGCCGCACTCCAAGGAAACATGTCTCAAAATGCGCGCGAAAAAGTCATGAGCGGTTTTAAATCGGGCAAGTACGATATTCTGGTGGCCACCGACATCGCCGCCCGTGGAATAGATGTCTCAAAAGTATCGCACGTCATCAATTATGACGTCCCCGATACTCCAGAAGCCTACACTCACCGCATTGGTCGAACAGGCCGTGCGGAGTGCACCGGCAAGGCATGCACCTTTATAACCACCGAGGACCGGCAAATATTGAGGGCCATCGAACGGCGCATCGACCAAGAGATCCCTCAAAGAATCATTGAAGAGTTTTTAACCTGCGACGATCCGGACCCCCGTTCACGGCCGCAACGTCAACCACGTCGCGGTTCAAAAAAAAGCGGACGCAACAAGGCTACCAGCAACAGGAAGCCCTCACCCAAGAAGGCACAAGCAAAAGGGACAAAGAAGGCATCAGATTCTGCAGAGACTCGCAAAACCAGAACCGGTCAAAAGCCAACCCAAGCCGACAAAGCCAAGCGCCCTGCCCGAAAGCCAAAATCAGTCACGAAAACCGCAACCGGCGGCAACCGGCCACCGCGACGCAGAAAGCAAAGCGCTGGCGGCGGTGCCACCCCCAAAAGGCGCTCTCGATAAATTAAGCACGATTAAATCTTTAAACAGAACGCCATCCATTGGCGCATGAGGATACGAAAATGATTCAAACTGACGGACTCACCCTGGCATTTGCGGGTAAGACACTTTTTGAAAATGTTAATATTAAGTTCACACCCGGAAACTCATACGGTCTCATCGGTGCGAATGGAGCAGGTAAATCTACATTCTTAAAATGTTTGTCTGGTGAACAAGAATCAAGCAGCGGTAGCGTCTCTATTCCCAAAGGCTTACGGCTAAGCATCCTCAAGCAAAACCACTTCGAATACAACGAAGTGAAAGTCATCGACACCGTCATCCGAGGCCACGCAAGGCTCTGGGAAGTGATGCAGGAAAAAGATGCCATCTACGCAAAGCCAGACTTCAACGACGAAGACGGCATGAAGGCAGCTGAACTCGAAACTGAGTTTGCCGATATGAACGGGTGGGAAGCGGAAGCAATGGCTGGTCAACTCCTGGCCAACTTGGGCATCACCACGGCGCAACAAGACTTGCTCGTACAAGACTTGGAAGACAGCGAGAAAGTCCGCGTACTTTTGGCCCAGGCGCTC
>CAZZDT010000109.1:0-8291 GCA_964652435.1 uncultured Bdellovibrionales bacterium | reverse complement strand
TAAGAGCCATGGGAACAGTATGTGGTCCGAACCGATACCTCGATTACCTCGATAGTTTTCGGTACGCACTCGCCGGTGAATTCGCTTTGCAGCGTGACGTTATTGAAAACGTTCGAATCCCTTCCGATTGGGGACTCGAAATGGGAATCCTCTCGGAGATGCATCGCAACTATGCAACCAGTCAAATTTGCCAAGTCGACGTTGCGGATTATTACGACCACAAACACCAAGACCTCTCAGCGGAAGACCGAAAAGCAGGCTTATCGCGAATGAGCCTCGACATCACGAAATCGCTCTTTCGAAAAATGGCCACACAAGGAGAAGTCTTCGAAACAGAGCGCATCCGATCTATCAAAGCAACGTACTACCGAATCGCTCTGGACTTGGTGGAAAGCTACAACAACGACGCCATCATCAACGGTTTAACCTACGACCGCCACGGCGAGATTGGAGCGATTGAAGTATTTGCGGAAAACATTATGGAAGCCGGGAACGAATTTCTCGATAAGTCGATGGATCCTCCCTTTATGCCCAGCTGGCAACGGGTTGTCTCAGCTGTTCCCGATATATTCGAGATGCTATCGGAAGCCGTCGAGGCGGATGCTGATGAATTTGGCGCAAACACCACCAGCCGAGCCATCAAACAATCTGAATCCAAACGCCTGCGCCAGCGCATCCGTTTGCACATGGCTGAAATTTATGGAGCGGGTGACGCCGATGCACTCACCGAGCGCTTGTTGGTCGAAGCGGGATTAAAAGGCTACAAGCTTAGCATTCCAGCAGTAGAAAATAAGTGGGATGAACGCGATGCCGTTTTGATCACCTACGGTGATTCCATTCTCGGAAAAGACCAAGCACCCCTTCAGTCCTTGTATGACTTTTTGATGAAGCGAGCAGCTCAAACATTTACCGGCGTGCATATTCTGCCATTTTTTCCCTTCACCTCTGACGACGGTTTTTCCATCAGTGATTATGAAGCGGTCAATCCAGAGCTTGGAAACTGGGACGACATCGAA
This sequence comes from uncultured Bdellovibrionales bacterium, assembly GCA_964652435.1. Classification (GTDB taxonomy): domain Bacteria; phylum Myxococcota; class XYA12-FULL-58-9; order XYA12-FULL-58-9; family JABJBS01; genus JABJBS01. The sequence continues at coordinate 7,275 of CAZZDT010000109.1, read as the reverse complement.
AAGATTGGGACGACTTTTAAACTGATGTCGGACTTGGTTCTTAACCACTGCTCGAGCCAGCATGATTGGTTTAAAAACTACCTCAAGGGGAAATCTCCTGGCGACGGATACTTTATTGAACCCGACTCAGCTGACGACCTAAGCCAAGTGGTTCGTCCTCGGTCGACCCCATTGCTTACCAAGGTAGAAACGGTTCAAGGTCAGCGATCTGTCTGGTGCACATTTGGTCCTGACCAAGTTGATCTCGATTTTTCAAATCCAGAAGTATTGTTTGAGATTGTAAAAATCCTAAAGACCTATCTTGATAAAGGTATTCGGCTCTTTCGCTTAGACGCGGTGGCTTTCCTTTGGAAAGAAGCAGGAACCAGCTGCGTTCATTTGAAACAGACACATGAAATCATCAAACTCATTCGTTTGGTCATTGAGAACTTAGCCGAAGAATCCATCATCATCACAGAAACCAATGTGCCCAACCGAGAAAACCTCAGTTACTTTGGCAACGAAAACGAAGCCCATTTGATTTATAACTTTTCTCTACCGCCGCTTTTGGTTCATGCCCTCTTAACGGGGAATTGTAGCCACTTAAAAACCTGGATGATGTCCATGCCGCCGGCACGGCGGGGCCGAACCTACTTCAACTTCATCGCTTCTCATGACGGCATTGGCGTTCGGCCAACGGAAGGTTTGCTTACTGAAGACGAACTTGAAAGCATGCTTGATACCATGCGATCCTTTGGCGGAACCGTCTCTACCCGAACCATGCCCGATGGCCAGAATGTACCCTATGAAATCAACATCTCTCTCTTTGATGCTTTAAAAGGGACCATTGAAAATGGGCCCGACAGTCTGCAAATCGACCGCTTCATTTGCGCTCACACCATTGTGTTGGCTCTTGAAGGTATACCAGGCATTTATATTCATAGCCTACTGGGAACAGAAAGTGACCATGCACTGCGCGAACAAACAGGACGAGCCCGCTCGGTCAATCGCCACCGATGGGACAGCGATGCTTTGGAAAAAGCTTTAGAGAATGCTGAAAGTCATCATGCGCAAGTCTTTACGGAAATGAAAAAACGAATCGAGATTCGTTCGCAACAAGAAGCCTTTCATCCCAATGCCACGCAATACACGCTCCATTTTACCGATGAGATCTTTGGCTTTTGGCGTGAAAGCCCCAGCCGCAATCAAAATATTTTTGCGTTGCACAATATATCAGCCCAGCCGCAAACGTTTTCGTTGGTTGAACTCAATCTCATCACCACGGAAGTATGGCGGGATGCACTTACCGACAAGCACTATGACAATCTAAGTGCTACCATAGAGCTTCCACCCTACGGATCTGTTTGGATTACCAACAGGTAGTGCAGCGGAATTGAAACCGCCATTCCAAACATTGATTTCTCTTCGCTCTGGATTCAGCCATGATTTTTCCAACAACCATTGACCCTCAATCAATTAAGGTGCCCCACCTTATTACCATCGCCTACTCTCATTATTGCGAGCTTAGCCGATGGTCTCTGGAAAAAGGCAAAGTGCCCTTCAAAGAAATCAAATACGCCCCAGGTTACCACGCCAAAGCAGTGGGAAAGTTGCGCAGTGCTCGAGAAAATCGTTCCGAGAGCAGCTACGTAGGACAAGAAAGCGGCGTCCATGGTGGAAGAAGAAAATACGCTGTGCCTCTGCTCTGCCTACCAGACGGCAAAGTGTTAAGGGACAGTTGGGAGATTCTTGAATATGCCTTGGAAGCTCCTGACCCCCATTGGAAACAAATCATCGACCAACAATTGGGCATTGCGGTACGGCAAATTGCCTATCTCGCATTGTTATCGCCAGAGAAAAGGCACCTTGTAAGTAAAATGATCAGTGGCTCATCAATCTATGAACGTGCTCTCTGGTTTATGGTGGGTGATAAAATCATGGATGGGATGCGACAGCTTATGGCCATCACACCAGAAAATGTCAGAGCCGGACAAGAACAAGTGCTAGGCATTCTCGACCAAGCCGGCCAGTCCTTAGAAAAATACCACGGTGCACTTCAAGCTGCTGGAGGATTTGGCGCTACAGAAGTCGCATTTTGCAGTTTAGCGGCCATTTGTATTTGGCCAGACAAGTTCACCAACGGTGCAGCGCCACTGCCGAAGCTAGAGGACTTTGAACCAAGCTTTCAGGACTTTGTAGGAAAGTGCCGGGAAACACCCGCAGGACAATTTGTCTTATCCTGCTACCAAAACCATCGTTAAGTGGAAGCCCAATTAAACCACACGCCAAGTGAGAGTTTGACTGGCCATGAGCGGCGTTAAAGGCTCACTGCCCAGCATGTATTGCTCTGGAACCACCCAATCAGTCTTCTCCAGAGTGATGGTGTCGGTGTTTCGAGGTAATCGATAAAAATCAGGGCCGAAGAAACTGGCAAAGCCTTCAAGCTTATCTAAAGCGCCTGCTTCTTCGAATGCCATGGCATACATGGGCATCGCGCCAAAGCTGGTATAGCAACCTGCGCATCCACAACTGGTTTCTTTCGCAGCGGTGGTATGAGGCGCACTGTCGGTACCTAAGAAAAACTTAGGGTTACCACTGGTGGCAGCTGCAATCAGCGCCTTCTGGTCGTCGCTCTTTTTGAGAATCGGCAAGCAATAATAGTGTGGACGAATGCCACCTGCGAGCATGTGGTTACGATTAAAGAGTAAATGCTGTGGCGTAATGGTTGCACCAAGATTCGCCGGAGCCGCTTCAACAAACTCTGCCGCTGCCGCCGTGGTGATATGCTCAAGAACCACCTGCAGATTTGGAAAGCTCTTCACGATGTCATCCAGATAGGTTCCCAAAAATGCCGCTTCACGCTCAAAAATATCCACGTGTGGGTCGGTCACTTCACCGTGAATCAAAAGTTTGAGACCACGCTCAGCCATGGTTTCAAACACAGGATACAATGCACGGATGTTGGTCACACCAGAATCAGAATTGGTGGTTGCGCCCGCAGGATAGACCTTCAACGCATGAACCACACCCGAGTCCGCCGCTGCATGAATTTCTTCGCTGGTCGTATTGTCTCTTAGATAAAGTGTCATCAGCGGTTCGAAAGAGCTGCCCTCAGGACGAGACTCAACAATCCGCTGGTGATAGGCCACGGCCAATTCAGCATTCACCACCGGCGGCTTGAGATTGGGCATAGCTATGGCGCGCGCCATGGTTGCAGCGGTGTGAGGAACAGTTAAGTTCAAGGCATCTCCATCGCGAAAATGAATATGCCAGTCGTCGGGTCGAGTGATTGTGAGCTTCATGGTTTTAGCCTTACATGATTCTAAACCAGGACGCTAGACCAGAAAATCTTAATAAACTTATGAACTTATGAACTTAATTAATTTATGAATCTACTTTGGCTTTAACTGTCATCGCCTTTTGGCTGCGGAAGATCAATCATCGTCGGCATGGGAACCGTTTGAGATTGGGCAGTCATTTGCTGGCGATGGGCTCGCCGAGAGATGTTTCCATACAAATCATCGGGCACCTGGATCACAGGGCGATCACCAAACTTATTCTCAAGTTCATTCATTCGCTTCATACGAACCGCAGACAAAGTTCCTTTATGTGCCTTCAATACATGCAGCTCTTCCAGTTCAAGCTTTTCTGAATTCGATAGAGTGCTCACACGGGCCAAAGGTTGGCCGACCCCATCAGAATTTTTGGTTGCCTCCAGCTGCTTTTGCTCAGCCAGCTTCAAGAGCACCGACATATCACCGAGAAATTCTTTCCACCCTGCTCGCACTTCTGGTGATGTGGGCACAGTGGACATGTAAGTTGCTAGTCGACAAACCTTCGCGTAATTGGCAGCCTTCCCCTCACCCAGTAGTTCCATAATCTTGTCGGCAAATTCCTGCTGGTGCTTTGAGAACTCTTTGATTTCTTCGAGTCGCTGCTTTCGTTTGGATACTTCCATTTCCACCTGGGCTTTAGACCAAGCATGCATTTTATCCTGATGAATAAAATATTGCTGACACCCAAAAGCCACCGCTCCACCTACCACGGCGCCAACACACCATTGAATGAATCGGTTCTTTTCTTTTTTGTGCTCGAGTTCAATTTCACGCAATCGAATGATGTTATCAGCGGTGTAGGTTGTTTCGCTGATTTCTGGAATATCTAAATCTGGTGTTTCAAATGGGTTCCCAATTTCATCACCCATCTCACTGTTCTTGCTTCCCTTGATCATAGAATCCTCCTGACCGGGGACTCTAGTCAGAAACCTTATGCTCTACAACCTTGAGAATGTGTTGCTGAATTTACCGATAGGACAAAACAGAGATGCACCGACTCTTAAAAACTAAGTGGTTGGTGCCACGCTCAGCAAGAGCCTTGGCTTGGTGGTGATGAGTTCTTCCTTTGGCCAAATATCGTGGTCATAAGGTAAGCCTGCAATCACTGGCGCCGAAACACTCTTGCCATGTCGCTCATGCTTATAAGACGAACTCACGTCCTGAAGCGCTTGGTCAAGCTTTTCCAATTGCTGAGCCAACGGAGAGTTAGCCTCACCTTTCTCCCACTCGGTCCCTGCACCCTCAGGACGTTGCAAATACAAATACAATGTATTGCCCTGAGGATTCGGCCCAAATATCCACTTACCCTCGTATTCAAAGTTTGACCGCTCGATGGCCTCAAGTAAATTGGTTTCAAATACATTGGTCTTTGAGAGCCGAACAACATGAGCCGACTTACACACAAACTCAATGATGGGCGCGCGATTGAAGAACCCGGTGCACTTCACAATGTCGAGCATGCGGTAACGGATCAGACCCATGGTCGTGGTTATCACCAATTCATATTGATGGCCTTCTTTTAAATCCCAAACTGGGACAAGGTTCGAAGCGACGGCTTCACACTCAATAGGTAGGAATTCGAGAATATTGGCGCCTGGATGCACCACACCCCCAAGGCTGTCGCCTTTAATCGGAACCGTGAAATATCCTTCAGTTGCGCAATACGGCAAATTATAAACGGGTACATCCCCTAATACCTTGCGGAGTTCATCTTCTTGATACTGGCTGATGCCAGAGCGCCACGAAAAGACATTGTTCAACGTAGGCCAAACATCCACAATGGTAAAACTGTCTCTGGCAAACACTTCTTTTAAGTGCTTGAGCCTTTTGGCTGAACATTTCACCGGCGGTAAGGGCTTAGGCAGCGATTGCTTCCCTTCCAGATAAGGCCAATAGCTGTCTATCTCCTCCAAAATCTGATTCCAGAGGCCATGGAAAATACCTGGCAAAATCATGGTGGTGTATTCAATTTCACCGGCTACCGCATAAAGAGCACCCCATTGATTAAGATAATCTTCACTTGAGAGATAAATGCTACGGGGAATCACAGACGAGTAATTGAAAATGAATGCCGGCATCTTTCGAATGCCATAGTTACTCATATGAGTCCGATTGATTTTGTCGTCCTCGGTTTGCTTGAGCGCGTTCGCCACAAAATACAATGCTTTGCCAAACACATAATCAGGAAACTCAGTTAGAAATGAGTATGTGTGCGCTTTACCCACTGCATCCATTTGACGGCTGAAGTGCTTGGTAATTGGATAAACCTTCGGAATTTTTGTGGTCGTTCCACTGGACTGTCCCCAGCAAACAATTTTAGAGCGCGCCATCAACGACTCTCCACTGCGATAACTTTCCGCAATGGTCTCTTGGTAATCCTTATAAACCGTGAGCGGGAAATCTGTGAGATCCGGTTGCGCACTGGGACGATGCTCACGCCAGTGCTTGGACTCACCCACCTCTTTCCAGATGATTTTCCATAGGCGGTCCACCGCAGCCTCTGGCTCTTTGGTGTCTTTTACAAAAGACTTATGGGCACCTCGAAAAGCCGCATAAATGAGTCGTGTGCTGATGCTCATGATATATCTACATGATTGAGGAGCCCGCAGGTCATGTCAACTTGTCCCAATACAGAGCAAATAAAGCCTCGTACCCGATACTAAAGCTCTTTTTGCTTGTACCGCCCCTAAAAGTAGGAGGAAACTATAACGCAGGGGGAAAGTATCATGGGGTTTGAGTCTCCTGAGTTTGTTGAAAATGAAATTCTTAGGCACAGTCCTGGTCTACCCAAAGTCTTAAGCACGGCCACGCAAAACACCAAGCCCAATGATTTTATCGCAGAAGTAAAAACCAATCAGGCCCAGCTTCGTGAGCAATTGGCTCAGCATGGAGCACTTTTGTTTCGCGACTGCGGCATCGAAACCATCGACACATTTCACAAGCTTCTTGAAACTCTCGGCATCGAACCCTGTGACCCCAACCACTACTACGGTGAAGTGATGCGTGCATCCACGGGGGAAAATGTCATGGAGCCCACCCTGGTTCCACCGGAGCTGGTGATTGCCCCACACAACGAAAGCGCTTTTTGGTACAAGCAACCCGAATACATTTCCTTCTTTTGCCAAGAGACTGAAGCGCTTGCCGGGCAAACGCCAATCATCGACTGTGCAAAAGTTGCCGCAGATTTTTCTCCCGAGCTTCGTGACAAGTTAATGGAATCAGAAGTCATCAATGAGTACGTCTACGATGATCTCGAATCCAATAAGACTCTGGTCAAAGGCCAAAAGCGCAACACTTGGCAGGTGGCTTTTCAGACCGGTGACAAAAGAATCGTTGAAACCATTGCATCAGAGCGTGATGACGTAGATCTGTTTTGGCGTAAAGGTGGTGCTCTGCATATTCAAATCAAATCTGCTGCATTTGCCAAGCATCCCACCACAGGAGAACTCTGCTTTCGCGCAATGCGCGCATATGATTTTGCCAACGTTAAATACATGCTCCAAGAGTTTGCCAAAGACCAAATGGCTTACAGCAAATATCTTGCATCCAAGAGCATCATTGGCGTGAGTTCGTGGCTTACCAGCAAAAATATGGTTGAACACCAGAAGTACTCCTGGAAGACCACCATTCAAGACGGCCCTGAACTCACCCCGGAAGAAGTTGTTAGCGTTACCGATACGCTCTTTAAGCATGCGACGATATTTCGTTGGCACCCAGGAGATGTCTTGTTGATAGACAATGTTAAAGGTGCCCACGGTCGACTCAACGTCGATGCCAAGCGCGTGATCCACGTATTTATGAGTAAATACGTAGACCAAAACACCATTCTGGTTCGTAACCCTTAGAGTAAACTAAGGCATTCGCCACGCGGGTCCCAAATGACCATTGAGACGTTCTGACTCTTCAGCAAAATTGGCATCATCAAGGTTATCATCGGTGGGTACCACCCGCGTGGGGTCGT
>CAZZDT010000108.1:0-8321 GCA_964652435.1 uncultured Bdellovibrionales bacterium | reverse complement strand
ATGATTGTCAGGCCGGTTGGATCTGTGAAGAGCGTGAGTGTGTGCCGGCCTGTTTCGATAACAGCGATTGTCGTGAAGACCAGTTTTGTGAGAACTCGGTTTGTATCGATGCCGTGTGTGGAAACGGTTTGCTTGAGGCCAATGAGGCTTGTGATAACGGTGAAGCAAACTCTGATAGTGCTGCTTGCACTTCGCAATGCCAGATTGCCACCTGTGGCGATACGCTTATTCAAGCCGGCGTTGAAACCTGCGATGACGGAAATGTTGTGGACGGTGATGGTTGTGACAGCAATTGCATCGAAACCGGTTGTGGCAATGGTGTCGTAACAGAAGGCGAAGAATGTGACGATGGTAACCTGATTGATTTCGATGGCTGTGATGCGGACTGCACCATTACGGAATGTCCACCCAGTGTACCCGAGGGAACCGTTTGCGCTGACGATGGGATTTTCTGTAACGGTCAAGAAGTCTGCACTGAGGGGTTTTGTGTGTCCAACGGTAACCCTTGCACGGAAGATGACTTAAGCTGCACCACCACACTTTGTGATGAAGAAACTGCTGCGTGTAATCCATTGGATGAAGGCAATTGTTTGATTGATGGTGCTTGTGTGGCCGACTTGGGACGTAATCCTGAAAATGTCTGTGAGTACTGCGATGCTACCGTTGCCACGGATGCCTGGCAGTCTTTTGGTGATGACCTCTCGCTGGAGAACGCCTCCTATTGGATGGATGAGGGAGCATCGTTGGGTGATAGTTGTGGAGCGGGGGAATGCAGTGGCGGCACGGTTTCCTGTAGTGCTGATAGTCTAGACGCTCTGGTGTGCAGTTCGGCAAGCGAAGCTTCTACGGAAGTCTGTAATTTACTCGACGACAACTGCAATGGTGCCTACGATGAAGGCTTTTGGGTTGATTCGAGCAACATTGGTGAAGATGGAACTGAACAAGATTTTCCCGATGGTGCAGATGTCGATACGCCGGTCTACCGAACCTATCCTGAGCTTTCCAATGGTGTGATTTCCGGCCGAATATTACCCATGGGCGATGTGGATATCATCCGAATCGATGCTACAGAAAATCTAAGTGACATCATCCCCGATGCGCCTTTTCGTGCCGAGTTGTCGTTATCATCGGCTTCGGGCTCGGATATTCAAAATTGGTATTGGTTGTGCGCATGTTGGTCTCACAATGACCCCACATGCCTTTATGCTTTGGACATTGAGCAAGATTGTCGCCTCGCTACAGGAACCGACCCAGCCGAATTGCCACAGCTCATCCGCTCTAACAACTCGACAGTATTGGACCAAACCACACTCTGGATTCGTGTACAGCCCTATGAGGTCAACATCGATTACAGTTGTGAGAATTACAATATTGTTTGGACCATCTTCGAACAGTAAGCCTTCATAGGGAGTAGAATAGAATGAGTCGTATTTTCGCGCTTGGCGTATTGGTTTGTCTTTTTGGGTGCGCAACCTTAGGGGTACCTCAAGTCAACGGTTCTGAACCGAATAAAATCTCAGGTTTGAACCTCGAAAACTTCGACCGCACCGTACGTCCCCAAGATGACTTATATCGTTTTGCAAATGGTAAATGGTTGGACTCTTTTGAGATCCCTGCCGATAAGAGTTCCTTTGGTGCATTCACTCATTTGCATGACCGCTCTCAGGACAATCTCAAAGCGATTATCCTTGATGCTTCTAAAGGGAACCTCGAAGGAGAGTCTGCTAAGAAGGTGGGAGATGCCTACGCTGCGTTTATGGATGAGTCGGCCATTGAGGAAGCTGGCATCAAACCATTGCAAGTTGAAAGAGATGCAATTGCGGCCTTGAAAACCCACGAAGAGGTCGGCCGTCATTTATTTTACCTAGGTGATATGGGTGTGAAGAATCCAGTGGGTGGCTGGGTGGACCAAGACCATAAAAACACAACGGAATACATTTTATACCTTACTCAATGGGGATTAGGACTTCCGGATCGAGATTACTACTTCAAAGAAGAAGAGAAGTTTCAGAAGATAAGAGCTGGCTATGAAACTTATTTGACGACCATTTTTGAGTTGCTTGGGCATACCTCTGCGAAGGGCAGGGCGCTCTCTGTTATCGCTTTGGAAAAAAGCCTTGCTGAAAAACAGTGGACTCGGGTTCAGAATAGAGACCGAAACAAAACCTACAACAAGGTTTCCTTAGATACGCTGGCGGCTATGCTGGATGGATTTCCTGTGGAAAGTTTACGAGAGCAAACTGGCGGTGTGTTAAAGGACGTTGTGATTCGTCAGCCCGAATATTTCGAGAGTCTATCGGGTATTCTTAAGGGCCACGACGTGTCGGTATGGCAGGCTTACTGCGAGGCTCACTTGGTTACAGCTTTAGCCAAGCGGCTGCCGAGAGCGTTTGTGGATGCTCAATTTGGCTTCTACTCTCAGGTGCTTCGAGGCGTTCAAGAGAATCGGCCGCGCTGGAAACGCGGCGTGAGTGAAGTTGAAACAATGTTGGGTGAGGTACTCGGGCAGGTTTATGTCGAGCGTCACTTTAAGCCCGAAGCGAAAAATCGCATGGAAAAATTGGTGGGTAATCTGACGAACGCATTCGAGAAGGGGATTGACGAGTTGGTTTGGATGACAGAGCCAACCAAGGTTCAAGCTCAAGAAAAACTGAAGAAGTTTGTGAGCAAAATTGGTTACCCAACCAGGTGGCGAGACTACTCAAAATTGACCATCGATCCGAAAGACCCTGTTGGAAATTACATCAGAAGTCGACTCTTTCGGCATAAGCGTGAGATGGAAAAGCTTGGTAAGCCGATTGACCGTGAAGAATGGTTTATGAATCCTCAGACGGTGAACGCTTACTACAACCCATCCATGAATGAGATTGTCTTTCCTGCGGCTATCTTGCAGCCACCTTTTTTCAATTTAGCGGCTGATGATGCTGTGAACTATGGCGGTATCGGAGCTGTGATTGGCCATGAGTTCAGCCATGGATTCGATGACCAAGGACGAAAATCCGATGGCGATGGAATGTTGAGGGATTGGTGGACCGATGAAGATGCTGCCGAGTTTAAGCGTCGTGCAGATTTAATGATTGAGCAGTACAATCAATTCAGTCCTCTAGAAGGTGCCCATGTGAATGGGAAACTGACGCTCGGTGAAAATATTGGAGACCTTGGTGGACTGACGATTGCATACAAGGCTTATATGTTATCCCTCGGTGGAAAAGAGGCGCCGGTGATTGATGGCTTTACGGGGCCGCAACGCTTCTTTCTTGGTTGGGCCCAGGCTTGGGCTTGTAAGTATCGTGAAGCGGCACTGCGCCAGCGTTTGATGACAGATCCACACTCGCCAGCGATTTATCGGGTTTTGGGTGTGGTCGCGAATATGCCAGAGTTCTATGCGGCGTTTGGCGTTCAAGCCGGTGATGCACTCTTTCTAGAAGAGGCCAAGCGCGTGAAGATTTGGTAGCTGGATTGGTTTGACAGAGACTGTGCTCAGTCGTTCTTTCTAATTTGAAAGCGACCGTCTTTTGGAAAAAGGTCCACCTTGCACGAGAGGCTTCCATCACGATTGGTCCAAGCTACCCCAATTCTGTCCCAGGCTGCTTTTGCATCGTCGCCCCGTTCCCGAATCCAGTAGATGGTATGGGTGGGTTTGTGGGGATTCGGTCCAGACATGTGTTCTTGAGCCCGTCGTTTAAATTCTTCCTTGATATCGTCGCTATCACTCATGAGCAGGCCTCCTAAAGGGTTAGCTATCGCTATCCTCTGACTCTGTGGTCTCTTCTTCCGGCGTTTCTGGGGCAGTTGTCAAGCTTACAGAGGACGTTTCGATATCCAGAATGACGCTCATGGCGTCTTCTTCCGGAATATCTGGATCCTTATCCAGGTCGCCGCGAATGACATAAGTGAGTGTACTGCAAAGCGGTATTGCTTGAGTGCAAAGGCCCTCGTTTTCAGTTCCTACGCAGGCGTCGGTGTCATAGGCCTGTGGGTCACACTCGTAGATGCCTGGGGCTGTTTCGGACCAAACATCTTCAAGTTCTCCGATGCCAGCACATCCACAGAGATTTTCAAAAGCTCGGTTGAGGCTTTCATAAAACTCGGCAATGGCTACCCAGCCCGTAAGGGTTGCTTGATAACTTATATTGTCACTGGAAAGGGAGATGGAGCTAGCGCTCAGAGTTGTTTCGTGCACGTTGATGGTGCTGAGAATATTGCCTTCAGGAATATCGAGAAAGAGATTCCCGCCAGCTGCTGCAAGCGTTCCATCGATAAGGGTTGCTGACTCATAAGCACCGGATGGTGAGCTGGAGCCCTCTAAGTAATTGTCTGGCGAGACAACGACGCTTCCGGCTCCCGACTGCATGTCGTCCCAAGTCATATCCTGAGCCCATGAGCCACTGAGGTGTCCAAGCAGAAATGCTTGGGGTTCTGTGGTCACGGAAATCCCTTGGTGGTCGATAAGGGTCACCATCTCGCCATTTGCAATGTAGTCGGCAAAATATCCTTCAATAGCGACATCCGCTTGGCCAGCGAGGAATCTCAAGAGGTCACCGAACTGATTGTTTTCATCTTCACCGGATAGTTCAAGGCTGGTCACCAAACTCATAAAGCTAGATGTGTAAGTTGAGATGTCTGCGGGCCAAGTAGCGTCGGTGGTAGGACCGGTGGGCTCGGTGGTCGAGTCATCTGATGGGTCGGTGGTATCGTCAGGTTCCGTGCCTGGTTCGACTTCAACGCATTCACCTGCTTCACAGGCTTGGCCTACGGGACAAGGATTGTCATCGGAGCAATCGGTTGCCGTAGAGGTGTCTGAGGTACCCGAGCAAGCAATTAGAGCCAGGGTTAAGATGATTGTTGTCCAGGTCTTCATGGTTTTCCCCCCCGAGAGCCAGAAAAGATGTAACGGTAATGTCATAACAATGTTTTACGATCAGAACAAAAGCATCTTGGAACCCGCGGTTTGTTTCGTTTCAAACGCCTCTCTAACTCCTTGCTGCGTAATACTTTTCGCATGTCGCAGAGTGCGAAACTCGATCGAAAAATGTACTTTTGTTGCAGTGCGCTATTTCACGTTTTCGTAAATCTTTCGCATTTTGCATCACTTGTGGCACTTCAATTCTTGAGTCGGAATTCAGTGAATGCACGATTTAGTTAATCGGCCGTTGTGGAGATCAAAGGTTCCTACTATGTCAGTGTCGCAAACCTACTAGAGGATAGTCATGAGTGAGCAAAAGTTTTCGCGCATTGTGATTTTAAATCGCGGTGAAGCTGCAATCCGATTTATGCGTGCTGCAAGCACCTGGTCCAAGACCTACGATCAACCATTGGAAACAGTGGCACTTTATACTGCACCGGAGAGTTCGGCGTTATTTGTTCGCCAAGCGGCCCATGCGGTTGCCTTGGGCGACGCTTTGGTGCCACACCCTGCGGGTGGAATGCGCTCGGCCTACCTTGATATTGACCGAATGATTGCTTTGACCAAGGAAAATGGCGCAACCGCCGTTTGGCCGGGTTGGGGTTTTCTGGCGGAAAGCGCTGAGTTCGCTGAAGCATGCGAAAAGAATGGCATCAAATTTGTTGGGCCCTCGGCAAAGTCAATCCGTCTTCTAGGTGACAAGATTGAAGCGAAAGCGTTGGCGGAAAAACATGGCGTACCGGTTACAAAATGGTCCAACGGTGTCGTGCGTGATGTAGGGCATGCTAAAAAGCTCGCGGCGAAAATTGGTTATCCACTTCTTATTAAGGCAAGTGCCGGCGGCGGTGGTCGCGGTATCCGTATTGTTCATAAGGATGCAGATCTAGAAGAGGCATTTGCATCAGCTTCCAATGAAGCGGCATCTGCTTTCGGTAATCCCGATTGCTTGATGGAGCAATTGGTGCCCGAGGCGCGCCACGTTGAAGTTCAGGTTATCGCTGACCAGCACGGTACAGTTTGGGCCATGGGTACTCGCGATTGTTCTGTTCAGCGTCGTCATCAAAAGCTGATTGAAGAGGCACCCGCACCTGGTCTTGACCCGGAGCTTGAGGACCGCATTTGTAAGGCAGCCATCGCTGTTGCCAAGGCATCAAAATATGAAGGTGCGGGAACCGCAGAATTTCTCTTGGTACCTGAAACCGGCGAATTCTATTTCTTGGAGATGAATACGCGTCTTCAGGTTGAGCACACCATTACTGAAGAGATCTATGGCGTGGACCTCGCGGTTCAGCAGATTTTGGTCGCTCAAGGTGAAAAACTCCCATCGAAAAAACCTCCCCAGCCTCGTGGAACAGCGATTGAGCTGAGATTGAATGCGGAAAATCCGGATGACAATTTCACTCCGTCGGCGGGTAATATTGTTCGCTTTGAAAGTCCTCAGGGACCCGGAATTCGCGTGGACTCCGGTTTTGCGGCCGGTGACGTTGTTCCAACCGAGTTCGACTCGAACATTGCTAAAGTTATTGCTTGGGGTGCTGACCGACGTGAAGCGTGGGCACGACTCGAAACAGTTTTGCGCGATACGGTTGTGGCTATTGAAGGCGGTCCAACCAACCGCGCTTTGCTCATGGAATTGATCTGCAGTCCGGCGCTTCGCGCTGGTCCGGTGACGACCAAGTGGCTTGATAAGTATTTGGAAGAGCGTCCGAGCATGTCGGAGCGAAGCCGCCTAGATATCGCCTTGGGCGCAGCGGCAATTGGTGACCATTTGCGCAGTCGTCGTGGTTCGGTTCTCAACTTCTTAAGTGAAGCGCAACGGGGACTTCCGCGTCGCGTATCGGGGCCGGGTGCAACGCGTTTGAAGTACATGGTGGATGGCCGTCCTTTGGCGGTAACTGTTGCGACGCTCGGACCAAGTCATTACCGGGTGGTGTGTGGCGATCACATGATTGAACTGCACGCTCGAAGCACCGGTGACCGAACCATGGTTCTCGAAGAATCAAGTGGTGAGCGTCACACCGTGATCCGGATTGGTACGCCAAGTGCTGTTCATGTGGATGTGGATGGGGTTGCTTGCTCGTTCACGCGAACATCAGGTGGAGAAGTTCTTGCACCAATTCCTGCGGCTGTGACCCGGGTTCATGTGGCTGTGGGCGATAAGGTGAAAGTTGGTGACCGTCTCGTAACTTTGGAAGTTATGAAGATGGAATCTGCGGTTGTATCGACCCAGAGCGGTATCGTTCAAGAAGTGAATGTTGGTCCGGCTATGCATGTAGCGGCCGGCGACCTCATGATGAATATTGAGCCGGAAGCAGACGATGGCGAAGAAGAAATTGCGCCGCTTCTGCCTTTGACTGGTGAGTCGACGGTACTGAGTGGTCTTGATGTTCTTCGGCATGCATTGCTGGGCTACGATTTAGAAGCCGACGAATTTGATGCGGCGGTAACTGCTCTTGAAAAGGGCGAGCTGGAGGTTTCTCGAGAAGAATTGGCCAACCTGATCGAGGTTGTATTGCTTCAGGAGTCACTCTTCCTAAGAGGTGCTTTTGATGACGGTCGAAACGAGTCGGGAGATTCATCGCAAGATCAGTTGATTGGTTTCATTCGTCACCCCAGTGGGGAAGAAGATGTATTCTCCGAGGGCTTTAAGAGCCGCTTAACTGATTTTCTGGCCATGCATGATGTGACTGGTCTGAAACGTTCCTTTCAGACAGAAGCTGCTTTGTTGAGACTCTTCCAGAGTCATCATGCTCCGGGACGCTTTCAGCGTTTGTTCTTTGCTGTCTTCGATGCTGTTGCGAGAGCGAAAGTCGAAGATGATTCAACGCAAGAGCAGATGCGTTGTCGAAATTTATTTGAGCGCTTCGCGCACTTTACGGTTTCGGACAATCGCCGCTTAGCTCAAGCAGTGTGGCAAGCCATTTACATTCTCTTTGATGGTCCAAAACTTCAACGGGATTTGGCCGAGGAAGACCGAGAAGCGGCTGAACTTCTAGCACAACTGGTTAACCCAGAGTTGAATGCAGAAGAATTGGATGCGGCGCGAAGCTCTTTGGTAGAGATGCCTCTAGCGTCTCTGCTGGGTCTTGTTGCGGGAACATCCTCTAAGCTACACCATCATCGACTGAGTCTTTTGGGTAGCTTGCTTGAGCATCTGCATAAAGTGGCTACCGCTAACCTCGTCGACAGAACCCGTGACGATGTTGTTAGTTTCTCATTTGTTCGCGATGACATGACGGCTTTTGCTGGGGCTTTGCTCCTAGAGCCAGGGCACCTTAAAGCTGCCGCTGAGATTGCATCTGAAATGAACGAGATGGATTGGTTCCTTGGTTTTGAGCCACCAGAAGCGCAGCTTAAGGAAGTGCTTGAACAATTAGAAGGACCGTCACGAGTTACTTGTATGTGGGGTAACTCA